>JANNDA010000156.1:0-11906 GCA_031387195.1 Planctomyces sp.
CATCAACCGCCAAGACAACAACCGCCGAGCACTCGTCAATCTCGGCGGCGGCCCGCGTCCACAACCGAAGACGCCGACCAGCGTGCCAGTCATCCTGCACGACTTCTACGGCTCCGGCCGCCACGCGCGCGTCGTCAGCGCCAAGTCGGGCGAAGTGAAGACCGAGCCAGCCGTCTACAAATCCGAATCGCCGCTAACCGGCGACGAATCGCGAGTCATCGAAGTTCGCGATATCCCGTTCCCGCAATTGCTTGACCCGATCGACGACCAACCGCCGTCAACGGTTATCACGTCAGTCACTCGCACGAGCGACGGTTGGTTGATTCGCGGCTCTGCAGAAGACAACGGAGAGATCAAGCAAGTGACCGTCAACGGAGTGGCAGCTCGCGCGGTGCGGGACAACTTTGCGGAATGGGAAATTGTCTTGAAAACGGTGGACGGCAATTTCAAAGAGTTGGTCAGTTTGGCGACGGACTCCGCTGGCAACGCGGAACAACTGCCGCATCGGATCGCAGGCCAGTAGACTGAGTCGCGTCAATCAAGTGGGAGGTTTGCCATGACATCGCCGTTTCCTGGAATGGACCCGTTTATCGAGGGGCAGTGTTGGTCCGATTTTCACACGGACTTCATCATTCGGCTTCGCGAACAATTGGTCCCAACACTTCTGCCCGACTACTTCGTCAGTGTCGAAAAGTCCGTCACTCTGGTGCGAGGTGAAGAGGGTGACGTCGATCGCATTGTGGTCCCGGATTTGTCGGTCGAAGATAGCGGTGAATGGACCGGTGGACCGAATCGAGGTACGGCGGTGGCTGTGAAACCGGTAACTCGCACGTTGCCCAAGCCGCAGGTGGTGAAGCGGCCGTATCTGACGGTGCGGTCGATGCGCAACCGAGAGATTGTGACGGTGATCGAGTTGCTCTCTCCCTGGAATAAAAATCAGCGCGGCGGGCGATCCGAGTACTTGGACAAGCGCGATGCGTACCTGCAATCGCCGATCAACGTGGTCGAACTCGACTTGTTGCGAGGCGGCTCGCGGTTGCCGACAGTCGAGCCGTTACCGCGTGGCGACTACTTCGCGTTCGTCTGCAAGGGGACTCGGCGGATGAAGGCTCAAGTCTACGCCTGGCCGTTGAATCATTCGCTGCCGAAGATCCCGATCCCGCTGGCTCCGGGCGATGCCGACGTGAAATTGGAATTGCAGCTCGCGTTCAACGAAACCTACGAACGGGCTGGCTATCGTTACTCGCTGGATTACACGACCGACGTCATGCCGAGATTGCGTCCCGCCGAACGAACCTGGATTCGTCAGTTGTTGAAGGCGTCAGCGAAATGATTTGATTGGCGGCGGCTCAAAGTAAGATATTTCGGGCGATCGTTTATGGCCGCCAGCAGTATTACTTTGCGATTCACTTTCAAATTTTGCGTCCCCAATTTTAATCGCCCTGTCTTCCACTGAAATTGAACATGTCACTCCTCAGCCGAGATGTCACGAATCGCCGATTGTTTTTGCGGCACTCGACCGCCGTTGGAACAGCAGCGCTGTCGGCATTGCTGACTGACTGCCGACCATCGAATGCCGCAGACGTTCCGAAGGCCCACGCCGGGTTGCCCGGCTTTCCGAACTTCGCTCCGAAGGCGAAGCGGATCATTTACCTCTTTCAGTCCGGCGCTCCGTCGCAAATGGACCTGTTCGATCCAAAGCCGGAGTTGGAGAAGCGGCGTGGCGAAGACTTGCCGGAGTCGATCCGCAAAGGGCAGCGGTTGACGACGATGACGTCGGGGCAAGCCAAGTTCCCGGTCGCGCCGTCGATCTTCAAGTTCGCTCAGCATGGGCAGAGCGGAATGTGGATGAGCGACCTCGTGCCGAACATGTCGAGCATCGCGGATGAGTTCTGCATGATCCGCTCGGTCAACACCGAGGCGATCAATCACGATCCGGCGATCACGTTCTCGCAGACCGGTTCGCAGTTGGCGGGTCGGCCAAGCATCGGATCGTGGTTGAGCTACGGACTCGGCAGCGAGAACCAAGACTTGCCGGCGTATGTCGTGCTCACCAGCTTCGGCAGCGGGCGGCCCGATGATCAGCCGCTCTACGACCGTCTGTGGGGCGCGGGGTTTCTGCCGTCGAAGCATCAGGGCGTGAAGTTTCGTAATCGCGGCGATGCGGTGTTGTATCTGTCGAATCCTCCCGGCGTGGATGCGGCCGCTCGACGTGGCACATTGGATCGGATCGCGGCACTCAATCAAAAGCACTTTGAGCAAGTCGGCGATCCGGAGATTCAAACGCGCATTGCGCAGTACGAGATGGCGTTTCGGATGCAGACCAGCGTGCCGGAATTGCTCGACGTGTCGAAGGAGTCGCAGTCAGTGCTCGACATGTATGGCCCGGACGTCAAACGTCCCGGCAGCTACGCCGCGAATTGCTTGCTGGCCCGTCGTTTGGCCGAGCGAGACGTTCGATTCGTGCAACTCTTCCACATGGGCTGGGATCATCACGGCGGCTTACCGGCGGCGATTCGCGGACAATGTCAGGACACCGATCAAGCGACCGCCGCGCTGATCAAAGATCTCAAGCAGCGAGACCTGTTGAAGGACACGCTGATCGTCTGGGGCGGCGAGTTCGGCCGCACGATCTACTCGCAAGGAGGCATCACCGCCGACAATTACGGCCGCGATCATCACCCGCGGTGCTACACCATGTTGCTCGCCGGAGCGGGCGTGAAGACCGGTACGACCTTCGGTGAGACCGACGACTACTGCTACAACATCGTCCGCGACCCGGTCCACGTCCACGACCTCAACGCCACGATCCTGCACCTGCTGGGCATCGACCACCTGCGGCTGACGTCCCGCTATCAAGGCCGCGATTTTCGACTCACCGATATTCACGGGGAAGTCGTGAATGGCGTACTCGCCTGATTGGCAGGCGATAGGCCAAGGTTTGCTACCGCAATTTCAGACAACACCACCAGCCAAACGGAACTGGCCCAAACGTTTCCCACTCACGTCGTCTGCGCCTGGATCGGAAATTCCGAAGCCGTGGCCGGGGAGCACTATCTCCACACGACCGAAGCCGACTTCCAACGAGCGATAGAGACGACAGGCATTCCAACGCGGGACTCGACTGACATGGCCGAAAGTTTGCGAATCGTGAACTCGGCCCGAAATCCAGAAAAGGAAACCCCCGCTATTTGGCGGGTTTTCACTCCGATTCAGCGACATGCACAACCAGCCAGTTACCCGACCAGGATTCGAACCTGGACAAACAGAACCAAAATCTGTTGTGCTACCGTTACACTATCGGGTACCGAAGATGGGGCGGAGTCTAGTGGATGACTGCGGAACGACTCAAGCCGACCGATGGTGAGAAAAGTAAAACGGCATTCGATCACTTAAACGTAGGGAGTGATTCCCGGCGTGGCCATCCTGGGGATCTCGACCTTGGTCTGCCAGCCATCGGGAAATGCTGATGGCACAATCGATTCTTGCGAGTTCAAGGCCATTTCCCAGGTGATCTGTTTACCGGTGTAGCCGGCCATGCGGCCCATGATTCCCATCAGCGTGCTCTTGGCCATGCGATCGCCGTCATTCATCGGCTTGCCGTCACGGATCGACTTGAAGAACTCGTCGTGCTCGGTCTGGTACATGTTGTTGCTCGGACCTGAGTACTTCCAATTGGTCTCACCGCTCACCGTCGCGCCGCGAGCACCGATCTGGCCGGCTCCCTTGGTGCCTAGAACGTAAAGATTGTTTTCGTTGTGACAACCAGGGATCTGCCGTTGAGCGAGGAAGGCGCGGGCCTCGTTCGCCCAGACGTAGTTGATCTCGACGTGGTCGAAGATGTTGCCTCCTTCGGCTGGGATCTGACGACCGCCGACCGCGGTGCAGCTTGTGGCCGGGTTGTCATTGAAGGCCCAGGCGAGCCAATCGACTGTGTGGACGGCTTGCTCAACCAAGCCGTCTCCCGAAAGCCACGTGAAGTTGTACCAGTTGCGAACCATCCACTCGAGGTCGCTGATGCCTTGCGGCCGAGTCGTTGCTGGCGGCATCGGCTTCACCGGGCCGGTCAGGTACGTGCCGTAAACCATCCGAATCTCGCCGATGGCCCCGTCGTGAATCTTCTCGAAGAACGCTCGCTTGGCGTTGTCGTAGCGCCAGCAGAAACCGGCGACGACTGAAAGTTTTTTCTGCTTGGAAATCTCGACCGATTCCATGATCGAGCGAACGCCAGGAGCGTCCGTGGCCATCGGTTTTTCGGTGAAGATGTGCTTGCCCGCTTCGACAGCGTATTTGAAATGAGCTGGGCGAAAGCCGGGGGGGCTCGCGAGCAGCACCACGTCCGACGAGTCGATCACCTTCTTGTATGCGTCCAGGCCGACGAACTTGTGATCGTCATCGACCTTGACCTTCCCCGCGAGCGCCTCGCTTTTCATCAACTGATTGAGACTGCTATTGAGCGAATCACCGAAGGCATCGCCCATCGCCACCAATTCCACGTTCGGATCGGCGGTCAGTGCTTGAACGGCAGCCCCACTTCCTCGACCGCCGCAACCGACCAAACCAATCTTCAGCTTGTCACTCCCCGCCGCATAAGCGGACGACGCAATCTGAGCCGCCAGTGCCGGAATCGTGGCCGCAGCGGCACCGGCTTTCAGAAAGTCACGTCGGGAAGTCGAACTGGAAACAGAGTCAGAAGCGGAATGATTGGCGGGCATGGGCTGAGTCATGAGGCGGGTCTCCACTGAGCGGCGGTGAAAGTCCGAAAAAGCGAACGCATCTCCCACAGATCGTTCGAGGTGGGGCGAGATGGTAGCAAAGCGGGCTGAAGAGTTTCGAGCCTCCTGCAACAGCCTCCCAACATAAAATCGAAGCGAGGCTGAGCCGCACATTCGCTGTGGGATAGTCCGAGATTGGTCATTGATCAATCACCAACGAACAATCTTGAGTCTCGTCGAGTCGCGATGACTCCAAGGCGTCTGCTCCTGGTCAGACGGGCTCGTCGTAGGTCCAGCCACAAGCCGAGCATTTCGTTTCCACGTCAGACATCTTCGCTCCGCAAGCCAGACAACTCGTGGCGTCTGCGGTCACATTGTCTGACGGTTCGGCATTCGCGTGGGAATTGATCTGAGCGATGAATTCATTGGCTGCGGAGACGTCGGACTCATCGACCAGCACGTGCGGTCCCGTCGTCCAACCGATCGGTAATTCGCCCACGCCGGATTGCAGGAATTCGTTTTCGATTTGGGCGGCGATCCCGGCCTCTTCCAACGCCGTTCGAATGATGTAGGCTTCCGCGATGTCGTGAGCGTGATAGATCACGACGAAACTAGGAGTGGCGGTTGTCATGGGGCACGCTTCCTTTCAGTCAAATGTCGAGGATGAGTTCGGTCTGCCAACCAGACTCCGTCCGCCCAACTTGAAAGCCCTGAGAGGTGATGGCTTTCACTTCATGAACCAGGCGATGTCATGATCGATCACAAAGCACGGCGTCCATCGTCGCATGCAAATCTCGTCCGTCAATCCAAATTTTGAAGTCCAATGTCGGCGGTGTGGCCGAAAGTCTCAAACATCTGACAACTCCATGAACAAGTTGCTCGGCGAGTTTCACACCAAGCGACGATGTTCGGCGTCCAACGCCTTGACCAGATAACTCATCGCCGCCGACGCCATGTGATTGAAGTAGTCCCACGAATGTCCGCCATGAGCCGTCGTGAGATCGCTTTCAAACGGAATGCCCGATGATCGGAGTTTGCTCAGTAATCGCTCGACACTGGGGAGGCATTCATGATCGGTCGGATCACACGCCACAAACTGATGACGCGGCCAATTCAATCCCTGAATCTGCACAACGGCAGTTTGCTGCCGTACTGCTTCGCGATCGGCAAACATCTCATCCAACGGCAAGCACTGTCCGTACCAATCCTGAACATCAACAGCGGGAGACAACGCGGCGGCCACGGGGAATTCATTCGGATGGCGATAAGCCAATTGCAACGCACCCTGCCCACCCATACTGACCCCCAACACGCCGATTGCTGGCGGCCTCACGCTCCATTGATCCGCAATGAATGGCAGGACCACATTGCGAATGAATCCGATCGGCGATAACTCGACGTCGAACTCAGGGCAGACGACCGGCAGCCACCACGAGCGTTTGCCGTGAGGGCAGATTGCTCGCAGTCCATGCCGTTCCAAATCAGCCGTATAAACCGCGTTGTCGATCAGCGTTTGCAAACCGTGACCGTGCAGAAACAAAACTGCTTGAGCCGGAATACGCGGGTATCGAGGTTCAAAGACGTCTGCCGCTTTGCCACCGATGTCGATCGTCTGCCATCCAGGATTGAGTTGTCGCATTCGTCTTCCGTAAAACTCGTTGGGCTCAAAGGATCGTTGATTTTACGTAGCCGTCACGCTCCGCGTGACGAGCCGGTCGCTTCACGGGGCATTGGTAAGCAATCGGCTACGTAACGGCGGCTTCGCCATCGGATCAACGATCAACCGGCAATGTCTCAAGTGTCGCATCAAAAAGCATCAGACTGACGTTTCGCCGTTGTGAAAGAATCTATGAACAAAGCCTTTGTCCGTGAGTCCGAGAGTGATGTGCGGCACTGTCCGTTTTGCGGTTCGCTGGGACAGGCGGTGGAGAAAACGACGCTCGATCATTGGTTGCGGCACGATGCCCGCGGACAGATCGGCGACTCGGCGATGTTCTGCTCGCAGGCTCAATGCGATGCCGCCTACTTCGATTCGTTCGAACGGGTCGTCACGATCGACCAACTGGCGAAAGCGGCATATCCGAAGTCTGACGATGCTCCGATCTGCGGTTGCTTCGGGCTGACTTGCGCAGACATTGAAGCCGACATCGCCGAAGGGGGAGTTGCGCGTACGCGTGCCGCTGTCGAACGAGCGAAATCAGTGGACGCTCGTTGTTCGACCCTGTCGGTGAACGGCCAATCGTGCGTGACCGAGATTCAGCGCTACTACTTCAAATGCAAAGGGGGCGTCTGAGCTGCGTCGCCATCAACTTCCGCGAGATGAGCCGAGAGTCTCAAAACTTATTTTGTCATTCGGCTCGTCACGCGGAGAGGCTGTGAAGAATTACGTGGGATATGCTTCCAGCTTGTCGGAACTGCTTTTGAAGACGACAAGCTGGAAGCTTATCCCACGAAAAATTCACAGCCTCGGAGCGTGTCGGCGAGATAAATGCGTCTCATCCCCAATCGCGAATCGGCCGGCCCGCGGAAAGCGGGAACGATTCGCTGAGCAACGGGGCGTGATAACGCAGTGATGGATCGACGCCGAGATACGTCAACATCGTGGCGGCGAGGTCTGGTGGCGTCACTGGTTTGTCGGTCACGTGGCCTCCCTGACGATCGCTGGCACCGAAGATGTGCCCGCCGGGAACTCCGCCGCCAGCGACCAGCGCGGTGAAGGCATGAGGCCAGTGATCACGGCCGGTCTTTTCGGTCGCCGCGTTTTGAGTGAACTGGCCGATCTTGGGAGTCCGTCCGAACTCTCCCAACGCCACGACAAGCGTGCTGTCCAGCAGACCGCGCGAGTGCAAGTCCGACAAAAACGTCGCGAACGCTTTGTCGAAGATCGGCGTCAGCTTTTTCAGCCGACCAAAATTGTCGTGATGCGTGTCCCAAAACGGCGACTGCTTTTCGTCACGCGACTCATCGTCCCAGTTGACAGTCACCAGCGAGACACCTCGTTCGACCAACCGCCGGGCCAACAACAAACTCTGACCGAATTTGTGCGAGCCGTATCGCTCGCGAGTCGTCGGTGTTTCGTCCTCCAGATCAAATGCCGCCGCTGAGCGTTGTCCGCTGATCATCGCAAATGCCTGCCGATAGTTGTCGTTGACTAGGTGACTGCGCGGACCATCGACGGTTGCTTGTCGTACCCGATCGACTTCACGCAACAGCCCTTCACGACTCAGCAATCTTGCGGTCGGCACGTCGCTCGGCAGCTTGATACCGGGGACGGCGAAATCCTTCAGGCTCGGATCGCCGCTTACCAGGAAGGCGTTGTGT
The DNA here is from genome assembly GCA_031387195.1 of Planctomyces sp. GTDB lineage: Bacteria > Planctomycetota > Planctomycetia > Planctomycetales > Planctomycetaceae > SXKJ01. The sequence continues at coordinate 8,037 of JANNDA010000156.1, forward strand.
TCTTCCCCCATCAATCCGCCCGACTGTCCGGCAATGCGAACCCCTTGGCTGGGGAACATCAAATACCACGGCAACACGACCGACGACGGCATTCCCAACGTCGAGCAGCCATGCCGCATTACCATCGCGCTGAGCGACGGCCAGTCGTCTTGTGCCAACGTGTCGGTCGTCCCTGGTCGGCGATGAGGTCGTCCCGTAATCATTTGACTGCACGCCGTCCCATGCACCGGATCACCGTGCGTCATCGACCGCAGCAGACACAACTTGTCCGCCTCTTTCGCGAGATTCGGCAACAGCTCCGAAAGCTGAATTCCCAGCGAGGAAGTCGCAATCGGCTGAAAGATCCCGCGCACGTTTTCCGGAGCGTGCGGTTTCATATCCCAGAGGTCGATATGACTCGGTCCGCCAAACAAAAAGATGAAGACACAACGTTTCGCCTTCACAATCATCGCCGCTTTGTCCGGCGAGGCGTCATTCGCCAAAGCAGCCGATTCACGCCGCAGCGCCGCCAACGCCAGCTCGCTGAGCCCCATGCCGCTCAGCCCACCAACGCAAAGCCACTCCCGCCGCGACAACGATCGGCCCGTCCGTCCGGACTGAGCCGCAGAAGATTGATCGTGCCAAAACGAAAACATCGCGCGTTCCAAAACGGGACCGGATGGGCTGAGCAAGTGGCAAGGAGAGTATCGATGCATCGGCGAGACGTCGATGATTTTCTAGCTGCTCGACCTCACCGTGATGTCGCCGAGGGTGCATTCTCATCAACGCCAATTGGCGTCTCACTTCGACAGTTTGACGGTCGCGACCGCCTTGCCATCCGCAGTGATCGTCAGTGTTCCGGCAGTAGAATCGACTTCCACCAGCTCGGCGTCTTCAGGAAGAGCGGCCACTTCCTTTCCATCCAGAAGGACTCGCATTTTCTCCACGACCAACTTGCTGCCACCGAAGGTCACGATGGCGTCGTCCTCCTGCGAAGAGATAAACGCGCCACCGTCGATCGCAGCTTTCACTTCACGCGTTGCCAGCTTCATGCTCAGTACCGAGCGGCCAACTTTTTGGGCACCGCACCCATTGCAGATCACGACCGCGAGACTTAATACGACCAGTGTCAACCAGCAGGGCAGTCGAGCAAACATCGATATCTCCCGGCAAGCAGGGAAAACAGGGCTTAGGTCGTACCCTTGGCGGTTGCTTGAAGACCATACATCTCCAAGTCATCAAGGTCCGCATTTTCTCGCCGACCGATCCGGTACATGGCAAAGGCAACTCCACCCGCGAGGCTGAACATCATCCCCATCATGAAGAGGATTGAATACATGTAAGCCCGCGGCAGCAGCGCATCTTGCTCGTTCGCGATCTTGCACATCGGGCACGCTTGAGCCGTTTGAACCAGCGGCCCGGCGAGATGACTGCCGATGACCAACACGGCCACGATCACGCTGCGATACATCAGACGAGCCATGCACTTTGCCATTTCAAATCTCGGATTCAATCTTGAATTTCAAATCTGAGATCTCAAAATTGAAATATCAGATCTCAAGTCACCCATCAGCCGACTGGCCAATGATAGACCATGAAATAAATTACGACACCGGTGACCGACACATACAACCAAATGGGAAACGTAATCTTCGCGATCTTGCGGTGAGCTCCCCAATCGGCGGCCTGTCCGAGCTTCTCGGCCTTGTCCGCCTTGAGACCGCGCCAGATCGTGATACCAGCCAAGAACGGCACGAACGCCGCCAAGACAACATGAGTTCCCAAAATTAATAAGTAAACCGCTCGCACGGCCTCCGGCCCGACAAACTTCCTCGAACCGCTTCCCGTGTAACTCTGCAACGCCGCGTGATACACGAGGTAGCAAACTAAGAACGCGACTGACACGCCAAACGTCGCCAACATCGTGCGGCGATGAGCCTCACGCTGGCCGCGATGAATCAACAGCCAACCGCGAACTAGCATCAACGTCGCTAATCCATTCAGCGAGGCGTTGACCGCAGGCAGCATCGTCACCCATCCGGGAACATCCACAAAACCACCTCTCAGACCAATCGGCTTCATAAGACACATCGAAATTGAGCCACAACCAGATCCCGAATTGCCGTCAGCCATGTAACCCGAAGCGTGAGCGAGGGCGAACGCTTCACAACGCAATGAATTCAGTGTCTCGTGAAACGTTCGCCCTCGCCCTCGCTCACACTTCGGGTTACTTACAGCGGCGACAGCTCGCCAGCGTCCGCCGCTTTTCGCAGTCGCTTGCGCAAGTCACGCCGCATCTTGCTGAACTCCGCTTCGTCAGTCGAAGACCATTTACCCTGCACGACCCCTTTTTCATCGACCAACAAAACATTCGTCGTGTGAATGAACTCGAATCCGGGTTTACGCCGTTCGCCAGTTTCTTCTTGGACCGGCATTAAAAAACTGCCCCAAATCAGGTGATAAATCTTCGCCTTATCGCCGGTCAGAAACAGCCACTTGTCAGGATCGGCCTGAAATCCTTGCGCATACTTCGTCAGCACTTCGGGCGTGTCACGTTCAGAATCGACAGTGAAGCTCACCAAACGCAAATCCGTGTCGTTCAAGAACTCTTCCTGCAACTGCCGCATCGCCGCCGAGACCTTGAAGCACGGCCCCGCGCAGTTTGAAAAGATGAAGGCCGCCACCCACGGATGACCCAGCAAATCTTTTTTGCCGACTTTCTTGCCGCTCCGCTCGGTGAACTCAAAATCGGCGATCCCTTCCGGGCTCCACTTCATCTCGATCTTCATCACCTTGGGCCGACCGTTGTTGAGGTCTTCTTCCTCTTCGTCCACGGAATGGGTCGCCGTTGCCAGCGGTTGCGCAGACATGCCGTCAACAGCTCCACTCGAACCAACCGTTGATCCAGCTTCATCGCCCGACTGCCTCCGGTTCATCCCAAACATGACCAGTGCCACGATCAAACCGCAGCACACGATCCCGTTGACGACGAACGCCACCCGCATCACTCCTCCGGGCGAATTTGTTTTTCCAGAGATCGGCAATTCATCGGACATTGAGCACACTCCTCCGTTGGGTCATCCAGCAAGCGATCACGATTGTCACCAGCCCGAACCCGCACGTCACGGCCAAGCAACTCGCCAGACTCGGCAAGCTGGTATTCGCCGCCACCTCAGCCAGAGTCGGCGACATCAGACGTCGCAATCCCGCCACTCCATAAGTCAGCGGGTTCAAACGCATCACCCACGACAACCAACCCGCTTCGGGCACCGGAAAGAACGATCCGGATAACAGCCACATCGGCATCAGAAAGACGCTCATCAACGCATGAAACCCCTGAGTCGAATCCATCGACCAGGCCATCAGAAATCCCAGCGCCGTTAAAGCGAACGCCACGAGCGTCAGGAACCCGATCATCGTCAACCAGCCCAGCACCGAAAGTTGCCAACCGATTGCCGGTGCCAACCCCACGAAATGCAACAGCGGCCCCAGAGTCAGAAACAGCAACGCCTGAATCAGCGCAAGCACCGTTCCCCCGGTCAGCTTGCCAAGCACCAACGCCAGCCGTGACACGGGAGCGACCAGCACCCCCTGAAGAAACCCTTCTCGCCGGTCTTCGATGATCGAGATCGTGGAAAAGATCGCCGTAAACATCACGATCATCACTGCCACGCCGGGGAAAAAATACTCTTGGTAAGTCATCCCTTTCGGAGCCCAGTCGGGAGCCGCGAACGACCCGCGCAGCCCCGCACCAAACAAGATCCAGAAAATAAACGGCTGACCGAGCGCCCCCACGACGCGCGTCCGCTGCCGAAAGAACCGCAATAGCTCGCGCCACGTCAACGTCCAAATCGGCAACCAAAAAGCGGCCGCCGATTGTCGCTCTCGAAT
>JANNDA010000184.1:0-2218 GCA_031387195.1 Planctomyces sp.
TGACTCCCGATTTTCCCCCTGGCCGTTCAGTCCAATATCAGAGCAAAGGGATCGCCGTGTTGGCGGGGATCATGGAGAAGATCACCGGTCAAAGCTGCGCCGAGTTCTTACGTCGTGAGTTCTTTGAACCGCTGGGAATGAAAGACTCGCGGTTGGGAGCGCCCGACGAATGGTTCGCCGGCTCGCATCCAACGATCGACCGCATTGCGGAGATTCGTGTTCCCGCCGAACTCGCTGACGCGACTGAATGGAATTGGAACAGCCACTATTGGCGACAGCTCGGAGCCGCGTGGGGCGGTCTGCTAACGACTCCGCTGGACCTCGGTCAGTTCGCACAATTGATGTTGAATCGTGGCCGAGTTGCAAACCGGCAACTGCTGGCGTCGGCGGCCGTCGAGGAATCGACGCGTAACCAACTGGAGGCGATGAAGGACATTCCCGACGAAGACCGCCGCTTCCGACCGTGGGGATTCGGCTGGCGTTTGCAGTGGTCCGGTCACGCGAACACATTCGGTGATTTTGTCAGCCCGCAAACGTTCGGTCATTGGGGCGCGACCGGAACGCTACTGTGGATTGACCCGCAGCGTGAGTCCTTCGCGCTGGTGCTTACGACGCAACCGCTTGATCCGAATGGAGCGCCGTTTCAGCGTTTGTCGAATGCAATTGTCGCAGCGTTTGTGTAGGGCGTGGGGGGATTAACCGGGGGAGTAGTCATCGATGGGATTTATGGGAAGAATGGGAATGATGGAATTCGGAAGTTTCATGATTCACATCATTTCCATAAATCCCATGAAACCTCTACAGCAACACGCGCGTGCCGTCTGTCAAACCGCCCTCCCGAACTCACTTTGCCAGATTGAAAATCCGGCCTACGGAAAGCTCGCTGACTGGGATGAGTCGGCGCGACTCGCCGAACGAGCGGGTCATAGGACGGCGCGATCTGCCGACTTTTTGCGTTGTCTGGAGCAACATGTTGTGACCTTCCCTCTGCGGCAGAAATCGCCGCAATCGGCTTGACGTTGGTCGCGATCGGGTCGATGGTATTCCGACGCCATTGAATGCGGATTGCTGGGATCGCGTTCTAGGGCACGAAGTCAGCCAACGACATCGCCGCGCGGATGCGGCAAGGAGACCCTCATGGCGTGGAACATTGGTGGAAACGTTTCGCGACGAATTGGTCGCGGATGGGTGCTGCGACTGGCGGTCGCGGGAACCGTATCGACGATGACGGCTGGCTGGATGATGTCGCCGGTAACGGCTGGCCCCAAGCCAGAACTCGAAGCGCGAAACAAAGTCGAACAACAACTCGCCTTCGGTGAGTTTGGTGCCGCGATGGATACCGCCAAGGCAGCGGGCAACCCACGTGATCGAGCCCAACTCTTCCAGATGATTGCCGACGCGCAATTCAAAGCGGGTGATGTCGCCGCTTCACGAGGCACGACTCGACGCATTGATCAATCCGATGAACGATCGCAAGTTCAGGGACAGCAGTCTCGGCAGCAATCGGTGCTCGGTGGTGGTGTGGTCGCGGACTTCGCATCGTTGATCCGGTTGATTGAAGAGGAGACCAGCGGCCCTTGGTTTAACGCGGACGGTGACGGTGGAACAATCACCGAATATCAGAACGGTGTCGCGGTCAATCCGAACGGGTTGCTCACGTCACTCAAAAAAGAAGAGCACACCGGCCGACTGAAAGCGTTGGGCGTCATCGCTCGCAAGGCCGACTTGAACGCTGATGTGGCGAAGAAATCCGAACTGCGGTTGATCTCGCTAACTCGACTCGAACACGAAGCGGCGAAGCGATTGACCGAAGGCCGATCGGTCGTCGAGACCATGAAGAACCTTGCCGGTCTGACGCAGATCAAAGTCGTAGTCGTCGATCCGGAGACTCACGATGTGTTGATCGGCGGAACGGCCGAGGCTTGGAAATACGACAGCAACGGAAACCCGGTTGGTGTCGAAAGCGGCCGACCAATGTTGCAACTCGATGACTTGGTCACTGTGTTGCGCACGTTCTCGAACGACGGCCAGCAAAACTTCGGTTGCTCGTTCAATCCTCGCCAAGAGGGATTGAAGCAACTCAAAGACTACGTCGAGCAATCTCAAGCTCGCGGCCCGCTTGCTGCCGGAGCGGCGGTGAAGAATTGGGTCAATCAACTGCAAAGCAAGCTCGGACCGCAGGATATTGAACTGTGGGGAGTGCCACGTGATTCGCGAG
>JANNDA010001163.1:0-2981 GCA_031387195.1 Planctomyces sp.
GCACGGTGCTCGCCGAAGAATTCGAGAATATTGAAGTCACTTATCCCGGCTACGAGTTGGGTGAACGGTGTCCGGTCGTGACAGCGCAGCCGAAAAACAGTGACACAGTCTCAGGTTGATCTTTGTGCGAAGTAACCCGAAGCGTCAGCGTGGGCGGGGGCTCCAGAACACGATGAATTTAGAACCTTGTAAAGCGCTCGCCCTCGCTGACGCTTCGGGTTACTTTCGCGACAAGTGCAAAAACTAAACTGAGGCTGTGTCGCCGACTGGGAACTCTCTGAACCATGTCAACACACGAAACTGAAACTTCTGAAGTCACCGGGCTGGCCGAGAAGCTGCTGGCGATGATCACCAGTAGTTGGATCGGGCAAGCCGCGTATGTGGCTGCTGAATTGCGTCTCGCAGACCTGCTGCGCGAAGGTCCGCGGAGCAGCGAGGATTTGGCGAGCGTCACCGGCACGGACGCGCCGTCACTGCGTCGTCTACTCCACGCTTTAACCACGATTGATATTTGCCATGAAGCGGAGGACGGTCGGTTCGGCATCACGGCGATGGGACAATTGCTGGGAACGGAGTCGCCCGAATCGTTGCGCTGCTGGTCGATTTGGTGGGGAAAGCATCTCTGGCCGGTCTGGGGAAACTTGCTCTACAGCATCAACACCGGCAAAAGCGCACGCTCATTGCTCACCGGGACCGAGGGCTTTCAGCATCTCGAAAACGACCCGGAAGCAGCGGGGATATTCAATCAAGCGCTGGTGGAACTGACGCGGCTGACCACCAGCCGCGTTGTGCGAGCCTACGATTTTTCGAGCTTACGCCACATCGTGGATGTCGGTGGCGGTTATGGCGAACTGTTGTCGGCAATCCTCGCGGCCAAATCGTCAGCGCAGGGAACTCTCTTCGATCGTCCGCACGCGATCGAGGGGGCCAGGCGTCACTTCGAGCAGGCTCAACTGAGCGATCGCTGTGAGTTCGTGGCGGGAGATTTTTTTCAATCGGTTCCGCGCGGCGCGGATGCTTATGTTCTCAAGAGCGTGATTCACGATTGGAACGATGAGAAGAGTGGCGAGATTCTCAGGAATTGCCGCGACGCGATGGAGCACGGTGCGCGGTTGCTGCTGGTGGAGCGTGTCCTGCCAATGCGTTGGGAGGCATCGGCGGCGCACCAATCAACCGCGCGAAGCGATTTGACGATGCTGGTCGCCTTGGCTGCGCAGGAACGGACGGAAGACGAGTTTCGGGAACTTCTAGATTCAGCGGGATTCAACCTGACTCGCGTTTGCCAGGCGGGGATGGTCAGTGTGTTCGAGGCATTTCCCCGTTAGTCCTCGCCCGAATGTCTCACGGATGGCCGTGCGAGGTAGAACAACATTCCTGCCGAGAGTTGGCCACGACGTGTGGCTCAACTTTGACCGATCCAGAGCGGGCGACGAGATTCGAACTCGCGACGTACAGCTTGGGAAGCTGTCACTCTACCACTGAGTTACGCCCGCAAGAGGTCGCTAAGTTAACCCGCCGACTTCGCTTGTCAAGCAGCGACCATCGCTTCGATGCGGAGGCTCGTATACCATCGCGAGCGAAGTATTGCTCGGCAGCAACGGTGAAGGGTTAGCAGAGATGGCGGCGGATTTTTACGCGGTGTTGGGTGTGTCAAAGAGTGCGTCGGTGGAGGAAATCCGCAAGGCGTACAAAAAACTTTCGCGGGATAATCATCCCGATCGAAAACCTGGCGACGCGGCGGCCTCCGAGAAATTCAAGCAGGTGCAAGAAGCCTGGGATGTTCTCGGCGATGCTCAAAAACGGCAGCAGTACGATCAATACGGAACGACGTTCGGTCCCAACGGGCCGCAGTTTCGTGGGGGACCGAGGTCTGGCAACGCAGGCGGGGGACCGGTCGATTTAGGCGATCTGTTCGGCGGCGGTCAGGTTGATTTGGGTGACCTCTTCGGCAACATGTTTGGCGGAGCTGGCAGCGGGCAATCTCCCTTTGGCCGACAGGGAGGCCGCAAGCAGCGAGCGTCCAAAGGCGAAGACATCCCGGCAGAAATTGAGATTCCCTTTGTGGTCGCCGCCGAAGGAGGGATGCACGAAGTGCAGCTCGATCGTGGCGGACTGATTGAGCGGCTGAGCGTGAAAATCCCGGCAGGTGTCGGCAGCGGCAGCGTCATTCGCTTGAGTGGTCAGGGGCAAGCAGGCCGTGGGGGCGGGCCGGCCGGTGACTTGTTGGTCACAATTAAGGTGGCCACGCATCCTTACTTTCGCCGCGAGGGGAGCGATCTGTTTGTGGACGTTCCGATCACAGTTAGTGAGGCTGCGTTGGGAGCCAAAGTGGAAGTCCCGACTCTGTCCGAAGGGCGGATGATGGTCACGATTCCCGCTGGAACATCGAGCGGTGCGAAACTGAGATTGCGAGGCAAAGGGGTGCTCGACCACAAATCGCGGGAGCGGGGCGATCTGTACGTCACCATCAAATTGATGCTGCCTCCGAAACTCAGCCCTGAAGCGCGTGAGCTGTTCCAGCAGATTGCCGTGACAGCACCTCATGATCCTCGAACGGACCTGTGGTGAGACGATGACAACACGCAGAACTTATTCAAACGCCACCGCGTGCAATTGGAGAATGGGCGCTCTTGCCTGTCAGCTTCCGTTCGACGGGCAAGAGTGCCCATCCTCCAGACATGCGGAGCGGCCACGACCAATGCGGATCGCGTTATTGGCTGTCATGGCTGCGTGCCTGATTCAATTGGCTCATGCCGATGAACCGAGTGCGGAAAAACCAGCGAGTTCACAACTTGGCGATGTCTCTGACGTCAACAAATTGTCTTCTGACTCAACACCTTCGCCAGCAATCAAAAATTCCGTAAAAAGATCGGCGACACCCGCCGCGCCGATCTCTCCAGAAAAATTTCGTGACGTCGATGATGCCGCGAAATTGTTGATCTGGTTGGTCGTCTCGTGCGGTTTGGGATTGCTCGTGTTGC
>JANNDA010000204.1:0-6859 GCA_031387195.1 Planctomyces sp.
ACAACTGTCGGAAAAATGGCTTGATGTGACTTTCCCGCGAAACGCGACCGCTCGCGGCCATTTGAGTATCTCGATTTCTTGCGACACCTGAAAAACGCTCGTGAGAGCAACGCTTTTTGTTTCAACCGATTAAGACGATCCCGAAAGTCATACAGTCGAACTACTTAGGTCTGGCCGAATGTTACGAGCGAGTGCGTGATTACAGAGAGGCAATTCGAGCCGAAGAGAAGGCACTGGAACTGCTCCCCGAAGGGTTCGATGACCTTGAGAAAAGTATTTGCGAGGCTCTCGCACGTACTCGCTTTCTTCAAGCGATGGAATGAGGGTGTCCGCCGACTACTTCGATCCGATCGACCCGCTCAGTGAGCGTGAGCAAGAACGATTGCTCGTGACGCTGGCGAAAGACGAAGACTTCCGTGTCGCGTTTCGTGCCCTCTTGATGGGAGGGTCGGCAGCATGAGCAGGCCCATGTCGTCAATCAATAGCTCGGACACTGCGAGCGCGTTGCCAACGAGCACTACCGCCAAACAACGCAAGAGCATTTCGACCGCGCCGTGGCTGGTAATCCGAAATCAAAACCGAGCAGCGCGCTGCTGCCGGCGATGCACCAGGAGACATCACCGAGCATCACGGAACAAAATCCGTCCAAGCCGACTGTCTCAAAAGTCCCGGAGAATCTGGCATTCCCCATGAAAAAAGCGGTTTCGCACCGAAGTACGAAACCGCCAAAATGGACGATACAAGACTCGAACTTGTGACCTCCACGATGTCAACGTGGCGCTCTAACCAACTGAGCTAATCGTCCGCAGGGCGGGCAAGGTAGCGCGTGATTCATGGTTCGTCAAGCAGCCCAAAGACGAAGCGATCGGCATCATTCAGCACCTGTCCCGCATGATCCAGACGTTGCGATTCTGACGGTTGGGCAACCTGAATTTCGCAATGAAAACGCTTTCTGATCATCTCTGGAATGACGGCAACGTGACCACGACCAATCGCTCATCGGGCGAGTTTTGCAATCTCGTCTGCGGAAAGGGCTCGATCATAAATCCGCAGATCACGGAGACGACCAGAGAAGTAGTCTGTGGGGCCGATGCCCATTCGTAATGGAGCGGTCGAGGACAGGTCGTATTGCGATGAGTCAAAAACTGAGGAGGTCGCCGCCAGACGACCATCGAGAAACAATTTTAGCTCGCAACCCGATCGTTGTGCGGCGATGTGATGCCAGCCTGGTAAAAGCGTGCGGTCGTCGGTGACATTCGCTCCGGCAGCGATCGACAAAACTCGGCCGGAGGGAAGCGTGCCGACGAAGAGCCGGCCTTGAAATTCGGCCATCGTCCAGGCTCGGCGATACGTCACGTTGGGGGTGAGATCGACACGACCGATACTGTCCCAGCGCGGGTCAGCATCGGTGCGATATCGAAAGACTTCGGCCAGTGGTAACGAGCCCGCGAAAAGGCTGCCGTTGTGGACCAGCATTCCCATCACCTCCAGCTCCTCTCCCAATTGGCCGCAGTCGGTCCAGCGGTTGTCGCCGTCGTAGCGAAAGACTTTGCCGGTGCGCCACGTGCCGACGTACATCTGGCCGTTGTGGACCGCGAAAGAATACGTCTGTGTGTTCGCGGACTCGCCGACTTGTCCGCAGTCGGTCCATGTTTCGCCGTCGTAGCGGTAGATGTGAGCCTCGTCGTAGCTCGACGCAAACAGTTCGCCGTTGTGGACACACATCGCTTCAACCCGTTTGCCGTTCGGCAGCGGCAGCGTTGTCCAATTCTTATCCCCTTCGTAGCGGAAAAATCCGGCAGGCTTATACAACGAGCCGGCATACAGCTTGCCTCGAAACACGGCCACACCGCCGATTCCCTCGGTTCCGGGGAGCTGTCCGCAATCGGTCCAGCGAGTCTCTCCGTCATACCGAAAGACTCGCCCGCCGAGATGCGGATTTTCCGACTCCGACAACGCGGACCCAGCCAAACGATACTTCGAGACTCCGGCATACAGCTTTCCCTCAAACACCGCGAACGCCGAGACTGAATTGCACGGCGCAGGACTGCCGCAATCGACCCACCGAGTACCGCCATCGAAGCGATAGACATGCCCCGATCGATCCTTGCCCGTTTCACAGGTCCCTGCGAAGAGCTGTCCGTCGAACACTGCGAGTGCTTTCACAAAGATGCTCTGACCGACTTGGCCGTGATCCGTCCATGATGGCTCGATGCGATTATTGTCGATGCCGAAGTGCAACGTGCGCGTGTTGGCCTGACAGGCAGTGACGGCATGACTCTTTACGCTGAGCTGAAACCCACGCCGCTGCACCGGATCAAACTGACTGAGTAGATCGCCGGGAACGTCATCCAAATCCTTCTCCGTGTGAACCCACAGCGACGTCGTGAAGTCCTTTGCGCCGAGTCGCAGGACATCGTGTGTTGGCAGTTCCAACCAATCATCACGGCCGTCGAACCGGGTTCCCTCTGTGTCACTGGACTGTAGCTCTCCGCCGTGCGACCGAGCGTGCAGACCGTGCGGACCACGATCTTTCAGATCACCTCGCAACGGCCAATGTGCAACAAGACCATCGTCAGCGAATGCAGATATCGTCCACGACAACAACACGGCCAACAAAACAAACCGCATGTGCTGAACTCCGTAGTCTTAGGATTGCGGAAAGTAACCCGAAGCGTCAGCGAGGGCGAACGCTTCCCCGAGGTATCTCGAGCCGAAATGATCGACGGCGAAGTGTTTTGGAGCACCCGCCCTCGCTGACGCTTCGGGTTACTATTGCGCGGCCAACCGGCGAGCCACTTCTTCCGCTCGCCGCATGACACGCAAAATATTGCCGCTCATCAATTGGTGAATCTGCTCCGCCTTGTAACCGCGATTGAGCATCTCTTGTGTGATAAACGGGTACATCGACACGTCGTTCAACTGCCGTGGCGTCTTAGGAATGCCGTCAAAATCTGAGCCCAAGCCGACGTGATCAATCCCTGCCACCTTCACGATGTGGTCAATGTGATCGACGACATCTTGCACGGTTCCTGCTTCGATAGGGTTCTCGGCATCAAAACGTTTGCGTGCCTTTTGATAGTCCGCATCCTTAGGAAACTTCTTTCGCAAATCGCGGCTGACTTGAAACATGTTGGCTCGACGCTTCGCCGATTCCGGGTGAATGAAGCCGGAGTAAAAATTGACCATGACCACTCCGCCGTTTTGTTTCGTCAGCCGCAAGATGTCGTCCGGCACGTTGCGCGGATGATCGGCCACAGCACGCGCCGACGAATGCGAAAAGATGATCGGGGCCTTCGTCGTCTCCAGCGCATCCTGCATCGTTTCGGCGGAGACATGCGACAGGTCCACCAACATGCCGAGGCGGTTCATTTCGAGCACAACCTCTTGGCCAAACTTCGTCAAACCGTGGTGTTTCACTTCATCCGTCGCCGAGTCGGCCCACGACAACGTGTCCGAATGCGTCAGCGTCATGTAACTGACGCCGAGTTCTCGCAGGTGCCGCAACTTGTCCAACGAGTCTTCGATCGAGTGTCCGCCCTCGACTCCAATCAACGAGGCGATCTTTCCCGCTTGCTGAATTCGCGACACATCGTTCGCCGTCTTCGCAAACTCAAAGACATCCGGGTATCGCCGAACCATCGTGCGAATGATCTCGATTTGTTCAAGCGTCATCGTGAATGACCGGAGTTCTTTCGACGTCTCGACGGGGACATACGCGGCCCAGAACTGAGCCCCCACATTACCGACTCGTAGCCGTGGGATATCCGTATGAAACTTCGGGACTCCCACCGCGATATCCGCCTTATCAAACGAGCCACCGGCTGACTCGCGAAGCTCCCACGGCAAGTCATTGTGCCCGTCAAACACAAACCCCGCCGCATGAACTTTGCGAGCCGCCTCCGTGACAACCACCAGCGGTTTGTCAGCGGCTCGCGCGACACCGATGAATGCGAACAAAACAATCACTGCAAAACAAAGTCGAACCATCACGTCTCCTTCCAGTCCCTTGCCCCCTGCCCCCTGCCCGCCTCACTCCTTCGGCGGCTCGATCTCTTTTAGCACGATGTTTCGCAGCGCGGCCTTCGTGCGATAGGAGCAGAATCCCAGCGGCTTGCAGGGTTCCACTTCGCTGCGAATGCCAATCTTTTGATCGGTGAGGTCCACATCCAGGATTTCTTTGTCATCGATCCAGGCGGTGATCTTTTTCGCCAACACGCGCAGGCGGATCTTGTACCACTGGCGATTTTTGAAATCGCGGAAGGTTGTGGTTTCATTCTCCGACGCATCGCGGAAATTCAAGCTCGACAGTCCGCACACGGTCCCGCCCCAGCCGCCGAGGATCAGGCTGCACGGGTCATCTTTGATCGGGAACGTCAGGCCGCAAAAGAAGTCGCTGCCATCGACACGCTGAGCTTCCAAGGAAATTTCATAGTTGACCTTCGGAAGCACCTTGGCGTCCTTCCATGTCACGCCCGTCAGGTCGTTGCCCATGTCCAGGATCAGCGAGCCGTCCTCGATGGTGATCTCGCCGTCGCCACCGAATTCGGACGACTTCCAACCATCAAGATTCTTCCCGTTGAAGAGTTTGATTTCGCGCAGCTTGGCCTTCGCATCGGTCTTTTTCTCAGCAGCCTTCTTGTCGTCCGCTCGCAGCGTGACGAGCTGTTCTCCCACCAACAGCGACAGCCCCAAAACAGTCAACGCAAAACGAGTTCGCAGAACCATGAGCATCTCCCAACAACAGGCGACGAGAACTGACCGCACACAGCGGGTGATTTCATCGTCTCACGAACGCCGAAACAAGAAACAGCGTCAACGCCATCGGCTGACCAACGTCTTAGTCGGAATTATTCATGGACGACCCATCGGGGACGCGGTGTGCCGCGATGTAACCCGAAGCGTCTGCGTGGGCGAACCGTGACAACGCCCTCGCTGACGCTTCGGGTTACAAAAAGACCAGGAATAATCCCGGCTAGTCAAACCAGCCGGCCGGATCGCGCGACTGGCGAGCGTTCTTGACGGTCCAACTCTCATTGTTGCGGGCCGACGTGCGTGACGACGTCCGCGGTGTGGTCGCTGGTTTGAGTCGGCGTTCGGTTGGTGGCTGAACTCGCGACGGCGATTGAGCGTGAATGATCGGTCGCAGGGCTTCTTCCGAAACAGGTTGCGATCCAGCATCGATCTTGAGTGACAACGTCAGCCATCCGGCGGTCGCCTCAACACCCGCAACTTGCAATGACGCGAACGAGTTGGCGTCACTCGGCAACGTCAGAGTTTGCGGGATCAATGTCGCCGGGATCGCCTGAGACAATTGAGTGCGGGCCAATGTTTCCACCATGCCGACCAGTGACAAACCTTGATCGGCTTTCGCGAACTCGACCACCCCGGGATTAACTTGCCACTCATTGCGGCGCGTCTTCCAAGTCATCGGCAGAGTGATTTCATCTTGAGCGAGGATCGTTTGGCCCGCGACCTCGACGCTCGCGTTGACGATCAGCGACAACTGCCCCTCTTCGATTTTCAAACGCATCGGGTTCTTGTCGGCAAATCGAATCATCGGCATCAGTGCGGGTGCCGCAGTGGGCTTCGCATCTTTCGCGACCAGAATACGACCGCCAAGTTGGGCGACGAAGCCCTCGAACAACTCGCGGAGTTCGCGTTCTGAAAAAGTCTTACCCGCGATCGGCAGCCGTTGAACACACGCATTGAGCACCGACTCGTGAACGCGCACCATGACCGCGTCATCGCTCAGCGTGACAGGCTTCAAACCAGCTTTTGTCAGAGGCAGCTTCGGCGCATCGGCCCAGCTTCCCGAAAGCAGCAAGTGCGAATCGGTCGAGCGTGTCGCCAAACTCGTCGGCCAGAATTCGCCGTAACGATTGAGTAGCTCAACCTTCAACAGCCGATTGAATCGAGCAAGTTGCAGGTCGGCCTCCTGATTGAACTGTGGGCCGAGTTGAGCCGAAAGATGCTCCGCCGTTTCGGCGTCGGCTTGCGGACGCAAACGCTCTGCGGTTGATAGCGCGGTGTTACGAGCGATGCCGCCAAAAATCGGCACTCCGTCAAACTGCGTTTGTGCCGCGACATGTTCATTGTTCACATCGACCCAGACCTGTGGTCGCCGAGTCGAAAGTTGCCGCCCATCAAACATCACCGGCTTGACGGCGATGACACCGTGCTTGCCCAACGTGTTGACGGCCGCCTGCCGAGTGACCCCATACGTGTCGCTCAACACCGTCCCTTGCAGCACCAAGTGAATCTCAGCCCGTTGATCATTGGGCCGGCATTCCGCCTGCACTCGCAGGACCGTCGTTTGCCGACCAACCACATCGGTTCTGGCAATCACGTCGCGCACGTGACTGACGTCCGTTCGCTCGGTCGCCAGCAGTCGATTCAGCAATGCTTCAGGAACGACCACTTGCAACGGCGAGCCGTCCGCTTCAAACGATGGCGAGACCGTCAGCAGTCGAGGCGATTCCACGCGCAATGCCGACCACGCGGAAACCGCAGTTGTCGATCCCGTCTCACACGCACAACGCGGTTCAGCGGCATGAGCCCAACTGGCCAGAGTCAGCATCAGGCCGAATCCCAAACAGATCCCCAAACGTCTCATCACAGCAAGTCTCCCCCGTGCAGCCCGAACTGCGTTCAATCCACCGTCCGCCAAAGCCGGGGCATTGTGACGACCGGCCAAGGCGGGAGGAATCCAGGGGTCAGTTAAACCCATTTTCCGCACCCTTAGAAAATAGCATAGAGAACAGAATTGCGCTATTCACCCAGAGTCGCTAAACCCCGCGTATGGATTTTGCTTGGTATGGACATCACTCCGACGCCGAAGGCGCGGCGATGGGGAGTC
>JANNDA010000205.1:0-2691 GCA_031387195.1 Planctomyces sp.
GGTTAAACCCATTTTCCGCACCCTTAGAAAATAGCATAGAGAACAGAATTGCGCTATTCACCCAGAGTCGCTAAACCCCGCGTATGGATTTTGCTTGGTATGGACATCACTCCGACGCCGAAGGCGCGGCGATGGGGAGTCTCGCGGTGATTGCGCCGTTGCTCAAACGCATGCGTGTGGCGGAGATCATCGATCAGCACCTGCCTGTGGATGCGCAGGCGGAGTTTCCGCACGGGACGATTCTGAGTCTGCTGGTGGCCGCTCGGGCGTATTCGCCGGTGGCGCTGAGCAACATTCCCGAATGGGCCGCTCGGACGGCGGCCGACATTTTGTGGCAGATGCCCGTGGAGAAGATGAACGACGATCGCTGCGGGCGTTCGCTGGACGCCTTCTTTGAGCAGCGGCATTCCATTCTGAGTTCGCTCGCACTGCATGTGGCGGAAGAGTTCGACGTGTCGCTGCGAGACCTGCATTACGATCCGACGCATGTCACGTTCACGGGCGCGTATGAGCGTGCGAAGTCGCGTGAGGGAGTTGTCGAACACGACACCGAGGGACTCGTCCAATCGGTGCGTTCCAATGACACGCTCGATCCCGCGCACATCACGAAGGGACGTGCGATGGACGATGCGTCCAACGGCACGAAGATGATTCATGTCGGCTTGGGCGTGCATGTGGATCAGTACGGGCCGTTGCCGTTGTGTGTTCACACCATCGACGGCAATCAGAACGGACGCACGGCCGTGCAAGAGCATCTGGCGTTGTTCGTCAAGCATTTGCCGAAGCTCAAGCTGGCTCAGATTTCAGATCGCGGCACCTTCTCGATCGGGCACTTGGTGCGGCTGGAAGACGCCGGCTGCGAGGCCATCGTCTCGGCTCCCTGGGGCGACTTCCGCGAACTCTTCGATCAACATCGCGCGAGTCTCGTGTGGCGGCGTGCGGCGTACTTGTCGATCGAGCAGCAACGTCGCCGCGAGTGCGCCAGCGAACTGCCTCGGGAACATTACGACCTGGCGGTGCTCAAGCACACGCTGACGGAGGCGGAGTCCGGTCGTGAGATCAAGTGCCGCGTGCTGTTCGTGAAGAGCACCGCCGACGAGAAGGTCGTGCGACAGCAGCGTCAGAAACAAATCGACCGCCTACGCACCGAACTGTTGAAGATTCAGACGAGCGTCGCCCGCGGCAGCCGTAACACAGATGCGATCTCCGTGACGAAGCGTGTGACTCGCAGCTTGGGTGAGTGCAGCGCGGCGAAGTACTTTGCTTGGGAGTTGGTCAACCTCACCGCCGCCGAAGTGCGGCAACTGCCGAACCCTCAGAAAGGCTGCCGTCCACCAACACAACGCTTCGAGTTCACATTCGACAACGCGCTGCTCGCCGCCGACGAACAGTACGACGGCTTCAACGCCATCGTGACCACGATCCCGGCCAACCAGTCGAGTGCCGATGACGTCTTCACGCGGTTCAAACAGCAGATCTACAGCGAGCAAATCAACGCCCACTTCAAAGGCCCGATCGCCGTGCGACCGGTGTGGTTGAAGTCTCCCAAGCGGATCGAATCGCTGATGTTCCTGCTGACGATCGCGCTGATGCTGCACTACCTGATTCAGCGAACCTACCGCGCGAGCCTGCCGGAAACCGCCCCCGTGAAAGAGCAGCGGATCACCACCAAGACGCTGCTGAGCGCGTTCCAAAACTACACGCTCTTGATCGACCGTCACGGCCAGGGCCGCACGATCAGCCCCACGCGACTCACGTCTCGTCAATCGGAAATTCTCCGCCAACTCGAACTACCGACACCTGCCGAAACCCTGCTTCGCTTGCTCCCGCGACCGCCAGACTGACGCCGAACAACTTGCCGACGACGCCCGATCGCTTGAAGCGTAGGATGGGGTGCGGAAAATGGGGTTAAACGATCACACGAAACATCTCATTCAGGGCCACACTGGCGAAACGAGGTCGTTCGCACGAATCTTCTCCGGACACGCACGATCGGCCGTGATCCGTCGATCGACTGACGCTGACATCTCTTCAGGAGAACATTCCATGATTCGCTCATTCCGTCAATCTTTGGTGGTGGGGCTCTCGCTGGCGCTCGTGCTCATGTTCGTCGGTGGTGGCCAATCGCAAGACAAACCGGCGAAGATCGCGAAGCTGAATCGCGAAGAGTTGGAAAAAGCGTTCGCCGAACGTCTGACAGGCGCGGTACTGGTCGGCAACTTCTCGGTCGTCGGCAATGACCCGAAGCCCCCGAGCCCGGAACGTTACGAATTGAAAAAGGTCTCGAAGGTCCAAGGTGACTTTTGGCAGTTTGAAGCGCGCATTAAGTACAAGACAACCGACGTGACGGTGCCACTCGTGCTGAAGGTCGTCTGGGCTGAAGACACGCCGATGATCACGCTCACCGATGCCACGCTCCCCGGATTGGGTGCGGGATTCAGCACGCGAGTCCTCTTCGACAACGATCGCTACGCCGGCACGTGGCAACACGGCAAAGTCGGCGGCCACCTGTGGGGCACGATCGAAAAGGCCGCAGCCGAGAAAGAGTCTCCGAAGAACGACAAAGCTGCGGCGAAGCCGTAAACGTAACCCGAAGCGTGTGCGAGGGGGGGTGGTCCCCGAGGCTCTGGTTTGATTTGCGTTTGTATCGTCCGCCCGCGCTCACCCATGGGGTTATATTTATGTTTTTTT
>JANNDA010000232.1:0-11629 GCA_031387195.1 Planctomyces sp.
CGACTCCATCAACCTAATCCGCAACCATGCCATGATCCGCCTCCTTGCGAATGATCCAACGAGCCTCCTGCTCATCAACGATGAGTCTCCCAAAAACACTCCTTTCGGGAAACATCTCATTCAGGACCGCGTGGAGTATAATCAGCTAGCGTCGCCCCTTCGGGGCTAAATCATCATTACGGGTATTGCTTCCCCAGGCCGATGGCCTGGGCTGACATGGGGCTGCCATGGGGCTGCCCCTTCGGGGCGGAGGCCATCGCACTTGGAATTCGATAGTGTCAGGCAATTTTAAGTACCCTTCACCTCATTTTACGTGACCGCCAGCCTGTCTCTCAGGAGCATCAATGTCGTCCAATCCATTGCCATCCGCATCTCGAAAAGAGCCCAATCGGCTGGGCAGCGAGACGAGTCCCTACTTGCTTCAACATGCCTTTAACCCAGTTGATTGGTTTCCCTGGGGAGAGGAGGCGTTGGCACTGGCGAAGCAACTCGAGAAGCCGATCTTCTTGTCGATTGGGTACAGCGCGTGTCACTGGTGCCATGTGATGGAGCACGAAAGTTTTGAGAACGCCGAGATCGCGAAGCTGATGAATGAGCACTTCGTTTGCATCAAAGTCGATCGCGAAGAGCGGCCGGATCTCGATCAAATTTATATGACCGCCGTGCAGATGATGACGGGGCGTGGCGGTTGGCCCATGTCTGTCTTTCTGACCGCCGACCTGCGACCGTTCTTTGGCGGAACGTACTGGCCGCCATTCGCTCGGATGAACATGCCGGGGTTTCGCGAGGTGCTGACGGGAGTCCACGACGCTTGGGAAAATCGCCGCAATGACGTGCTCCGCAGTGCCGAAGAACTGACCGGCGAACTGGTGCAATCAGCTTCGAAATCGTTGCCGCGAACGGGCATGACGCTGGAAACGCTGCGCAACGGGATGCGTCAGTTGTTACGAATCGCTGATCGCCAGCATGGCGGATTCGGCGGAGCCCCCAAGTTTCCGCATCCGATGGATTTGCGTCTGCTGTTGCGCTGTTGGAAACGATTTGGCGTTCAAGAGCCGTTGGATGTTGTCTGCCTGACGCTCGACAAGATGGCGGCTGGCGGGATTTACGATCATCTCGGCGGCGGTTTTCATCGGTACTCCACCGACGGTCATTGGTTGGCACCGCACTTCGAGAAAATGCTTTACGACAACGCACTGCTGACCTCCATCTATCTCGAAGCGTTTCAAGCGACTGGCAACGGCGATTATGTGCGAGTGGTTCGTGAGACGCTCGATTACGTGCTGTGCGAAATGACTCAACCGCAAGGCGGCTTCTACAGCACTCAGGATGCGGACAGCGAAGGTGTCGAAGGGAAGTTCTTCGTCTGGTCGGAAGAGGAAGTGTTGAGCATTCTTGGCTCTACGGACGGACGTCTGTTTTGTGAAGCCTACGACATCACTCAGCACGGGAACTGGGAAGAGACCAATATCTTGAATCGCCCGCAGCCGCATGAGCAGTCGGCAAAGGAGTTGCAGGTCTCGGCCGATGAACTTGAAACTGTATTGGCCCGCTGCCGAGCGAAACTCTTTCAAGCACGTTTACAGCGGATTGCTCCGGGGCGAGATGACAAAGTGCTCGTCAGTTGGAACGGCTTGATGATCGCAGCGATGTCTCAAGCGGCAGCCATTCTCGGTGAGCCGCGTTACGCGGACGCCGCTCGCGCGGCGGCAGACTTTATTCTGACAAACATGCGGGAACCCAACGGTCGTTTGCTGCACTCGTTCAAAGATGGTCGAGCCCGATTCAACGGATATCTCGACGACTATGCGTGCCTCATCGATGGTTTGATCGACCTCTACCAAGCGACGTTTGACGCGAAATACATTGATGTGGCCGCCGATCTCGCACAGCACATGCAGTCGCGGTTTGAGGATCCTCGCGGCGGCGGCTTCTTTTACACCTCGATCGATCACGAGACGCTGGTGACGCGTGTCAAAGACACTCAGGACAACGCGACCCCGGCGGGTGGCGGCATGGCGGCGTATGCACTGGCTCGGTTGGGGACCATCACCGGCCAAGTGAGCTTGCTCGGCAAGTCTTATGCGACGCTGGAAGCCATGTCGGGACAGCTCCATAAGTTTCCAATGGCCAGCGGGCAGGCGCTGCTGGCGTTGGACTTCGTGCTGGGTCCGAGCCATGAATTTGTGATTACAGAAGCGTCCATTGTCGGCCAGCATTTGTCGGCCAGCACCGCTGGCGAAACCGCGATCAGCGAACTCTTTCAACGGTTCTGGCCGAACAAGGTTGTCCTGTTGAGGAGTTCACAGCAAATCGACACCGAGTTGCCGAATGGCATCCGCGAGCTTTTGCGTGGCAAGTTGGCGATGTCCGGGGCGCTGACAGTATTCGTGTGCGAACGCGGACGATGCGAAACGCCGATTGTCGGAATTGATGCTTGGAAAAACTGGCTGGCCGCTCAGCCAAGGAGTTCTGTCTCGGTCGGCGCTGAGTGAGACTGGCGAACCGATTTTGCGTCAGCCATTGCTCCATCGAGGCGATTCGATAAGCGAAATTGACATTTCGTTCAAAACGCGAAATGCTCCTGCTGAGTCGTGTCTACGAAGCTGAACATCAAACGTCGCGATGCTCGTTCCGATGTCAGCGAAGTGACTTCTGAGAACCTGGGCCAATTGCAGGAGGCTTTGATCATGCGGACGAGAATGCAGGAGATTGGGCAGAGGTTTTGGCGTGATGAATCCGGAGTCGTCGTTTCAGCAGAACTGGCAATGGTGGCGACATTGGGTGTGGTGGGAGCGACCGTAGGCATCGACACTCTCTCCAAGTCAGTGAATGAAGAACTCAGTGACGTTGCGTTTGCGATTCGCAGCTTCGATCAAAGTTTTTCGGTGAAGAAGCGTGAATCATCAGGTGCTCAGGTGGCGGCGTCTCGGTTTGAGCAACTCGACGTGAAGACCGCACACGAGCAACTTCGACAACACAAAGCGGAGGTCGAAGCTCAACAGCAAAAGCAGTTGGAGTCGCTGAAAAAAGAGCGTGCTGCGGCCGAGCAACCCGAGCAATCATTGCCACTGTAGGTCAGAGCGTGTGCGAAAAGTTTCCCCCACCGAACCCGCGTCGGTGGTCCCGTGCCTTATGGCTACCTGATTCTCCGCGACTCCGAGCCTGTGAACTTTTCGTGGGATAAGCTTCCAGCTTGTCACCTTCAAAGCGGTTCCGACAAGCTGGAAGCTTATCCCACGTAATTCTTCACAGGCTCTCCGCGTAGCCATAAGGCAGCAAGCCACCGACACGGGGTCGGGGGAAGTTTTCCAACCTTGTAGCGTGTGAGGCGTTTCCTCAACACGTGTTGCCAAGTGCGGTGCGCGACGTCAGTCAAAGGACTTACGGAAAACTCACCCACGGCATGATGCCGCGAGACAACGTCGCTCATTCGTAGCGAGTTCACGAGGCTCAATCGCTTCCGAGATTTCTTCAGGATCGCTTTCTGCCTTGAATGCAACGACTTGCGCACAGAAACGTGAACCCTCGCGCAAACTTTCCTAAACACAAAACATGATTGGCATTCAGCTCGCTTAACACTCCCTCATCAATGCGACGCAAACAAACAACACAACGATCCGCGTCGCACACCAGCACCGCCAGCCCTAAGAGAGAGTGCAATCATGAAGAGCCTGATGAACGATGAATGTGGTTTCGTGGTTTCCGCCGAACTGATCTTGATCGCGACGATCACCGTGCTCGGCTTGGTTGTCGGCCTGGCGGAAGTTCGTCAAGCGGTCAGCGAAGAACTCGAAGACGTGGCCGCTGCGATCGGCAGCTTGAATCAAGGTTATTGCCTCACCGGATTACACACACACAAGGCTCAGACGTTTGGCTCACATTTCCGCGATCACTCTGACTTCTGCGACAGCCAAGATGACATCGTTGGCACCGATCCAGTCAACGAAGGTCGAGACCGCTACTAATGACTCCGCATTGATTCGAGGGCACTCTCTCCCTGAGACCCTCATCGCCTTCGGGCGGTGAGGGTTTTTTGTTGCGCGCCGAGTTGCTGAAATGCCCGTGAGCTTTTGAGTCACAAATTTGCTTGAGGGAGTCAGCATGATGTGTCGGCCGTCCGTCGTTCGTTGTCCGTTGTTATCGGTGTTGATATTCGCTGCGCTGTCTGTCCTGCCTGCTGCGGCAGATGAGCCAGTCGCTCGGCCCGTGAAGATGATCTTCGACACGGATATGGGCAACGACATCGACGATGCGTTAGCTCTCGGAGTGATTCACGCGTTGCAGAGTCGCGGCGAATGCGAACTGCTGGCCGTGACGCTCAGCAAAGACAACGATTTCGCGGGGCCGTTCGTCGATTTGGTCAACACGTTTTATGGACGCGGCAACATTCCGATCGGTGTTGTGCGGAACGGTAAGACTCCCGAAGACAGTCGTTATCTGACCGAACCTGTCAAAGCGCTGGACAATGGCCAGCAGCGATACCCGCACGATCTCCGGAGTGGCAAAGACGCGCCGGAGGCGGTTGGGTTGCTGCGGAAGATATTGGCTGAGCAACCAGATGGCTCGGTGGCATTGGTCGTGGTTGGGTTTTCGACAAATGCGACTCGGTTGCTCGATTCGCCGGCGGACAAGTTCTCGCCGCTGACGGGCAAAGAGTTGATCACTCGCAAGGTGCGGGTGCTTTCGATGATGGCCGGCATGTTCAGCCAGGCGAACCGTGTGAAAGAGTACAACGTCTTCATCGACTCGCCTGCCGCCGCGAAGATCTTTTCCGAATGGCCGACGCCGCTGGTGGCCAGCGGCTTTGAAATCGGACAGGCCATCAAATTTCCGGCGTTCAATATCGAGCGTGATTTCGCCTACGTGAAACATCATCCGCTCAAGCAGGCTTACGAGCTGTACCAGAAAATGCCGTATGACCGAGAGACGTGGGATCTGACGTCGGTCTTGTACGCGGTGCGACCGAATCACGGTTACTTCGGGCTGTCTTCAGTCGGTCAGATCCGAGTCGATGCTCAAGACGTGACTCAGTTCGACAGCGTCGAAAGTGGTCGGCAGCGATATTTGACAGTGACTCCCGAGCAGATCGCGCGCGTTCGCGAGGCCCTGATTCAACTCGCCAGTCAGCCGCCGACTAAAGATGCCCCGCGCGGCAATGAATAAATTCAGGCGAGCGGGGCGGAGTCAGCCTGGCCTGATGAAAACCCCGAAAGTTGGACAGGATGGGGAGAAGTGATTGAATCAAAACTGTTGCGTCAGAAGTTTCATCCGTGCTGCTCAAAGGTTTCATCAGGCGAGCGTCAGCCCCGCTCGCCAGGAATGTCTAATGCGTGATCGAAGTTCTCCCCCCTTTTTTCGGGAGCCTAGCATGTCTGAACCGATGGTGAATTTCGTCAGCGATCCGCAGCAGGAAATCGGGACGCTGCCGGTGCTGATTTGTTTCGTCGATACCGAGCGGCGATACCGCTTCAACAACGGGGCGTGGGTGGATTGGTTTGGGATGCCACCGTCGTCATTGGCCGGAAAGCCGGTGCGTGAGGTGATCGGGGAGCGTCGTTATCAGAACGTCGCCCCGTTCATCGATCAGGCTCTCGCGGGGCACCAGGTTGCGTTCGACGCCCTCATTCCGACGGCTGATGGGCAACTACGGCAAGGGCAAGTGGTGTATGTTCCGCAGGCGGGAGCGGACGGCAAGGTCAGCGGGTTCTATTCGCTGGTGACGGACGTCACCGAATGGAAGCGGAGTCAACAAAACGCAAAAGACTTGCAAGCACTTTATCAGTCGCTGGTCGATCATTTGCCTCTGTGTTTAATTCGGAAGGACCGTGAGGGGCGAGTCACTTTCGCCAATCGTGACTTCTATCAACAGAGCGGCAAGGCACCGCTCGAAGTGCTCGGCAAGACCGACTTTGATTTCTATCCGCAGGAGTTAGCGGCCAAGTATCGGCAAGACGACCTCCGCGTGATGGAACGTGCAGAAAGCTTTCGGGACATCGAAGCGCATCACACTTCTGCCGGTGAGTTGCGGTATGTCGAAGTTCTCAAAGCCCCAGTTCATGATGCTGCCGGCCAAGTCGTCGGAGTGCAGGTGCTGTTTTGGGACGTGACCGACCGCAAGCGAGCGGAAGAGCAACTACTCAATTCGCAAGCGATGTATCGCTCGCTGGTGGATAACTTGCCGATGTGCATTTTGCGGAAGGATCGCGAGGGGCGGTTCACTTTCGGCAACAAAGAGTTTTACCGCGACAGCGGCAAGACCGAGGCCGAGATCGTCGGCAAAACGGACTTTGATTTTTATCCGCACGAACTCGCTTCCAAGTATCACAGCGATGACTTGAAGGTTCTCGAACAAGGGGAATCTTTCAGCGACATCGAAGCGCATCAGACACCGGCGGGCGAGAAAAAGTACGTACAAGTTTTGAAAGGGCCGATTCACGACGCGGCCAGTCAGATCGTCGGAGTGCAGATCCTGTTCTGGGACGTCTCCGATCGAAAGCTGGCCGAAGAGCATGTGCGTGAAAGCATGGCTCGCAAGCGAGCGATCTTCGACGCGGCACTCGATTGCATCGTGATCGCGGACCAGAAAGGCCAGATCATCGACTTCAATCGTGCAGCGGAGAAAACGTTTGGGTATCGCCGCGACGACGTCCTCGGCCAGAACATGGATGAGTTGCTGTTTCCCCAAGAGACGCAGCGGAGATCTCAAGACAACCGCGAGCGATACGGCCAGTCGCATGAAGCAGGATCAATGATCGGACATCGTTTGGAATCGACCGCCGTGCGAAAGAGTGGCGAGCTGTTCGCCGTCGAGACGGCCATGCAAGCGATTCCCATGGGCGGAAAAACGGTCTTCGCGATCTTTTTACAGGACATCACCGAACGGAAACGGGCGCAGGAGGAATTGGCGGCCAAGAACAAGGATCTGGAAACGCTGCTGTATGTGACGTCGCACGATCTGCGTGAACCGCTCCGTTCGATTGAAAGTTTTGCGCGGCTGGTCAAAGACCGTTACTCCGACAAGCTGGATGACAAGGCCAAAGATTTTTTGCAGCGAATCACCGACGGAACGAAACGGCTCGACCGGTTGATTGAAGACGTGCTGATGCTGTCGCGAGCTCAACGCACGCTCGAACCGATCGACGATCTCTCGGCGGCGGATCTCGTGGCGGAAGTGCTCAAGCAACTGGAAGGGAAGATCGAAAGCACACAGGCTCGCATCACGGTGCATGAGAATTTGCCGACGCTCAAAGTGGATCGGCGTTGGGCGCGGCAAGCGGTCTACAACCTCGTGGCCAACGCGCTGAAATTCACGAAACCCGGCGAACATCCGGTGATCGACATCACGGCCTATTCGCCGCGCAACGGTGAACCAGAAGGGCTCGGATTGGAAGTCCACGATCGTGGACCGGGAGTCAACCCGGACGATGCGGAACGAATTTTCGGACTCTTTCAGCGCGCTGTCGGCCAGAACATCGAAGGGACCGGGGCCGGACTAGCGATCGTGCAACAAGTGGCCGTTCGCCACGGCGGCAACGCCTGGCTCCGACCTCGCGCCGGCGGCGGCAGCGAGTTCGTCGTCTGCTTTGGAAAGTAACCCGAAGCGCCCGCGAGGGCGGGCGCTTCAAACGACGAAGTTTTTGCAATCAACGTTTTGTGAAGCGTCCGCCCTCGCTGGCGCGTCGGGTTAGTGTGGATCATCCTTCGTGATTTTCTGAAAGTTTCGACCCACGCCGGCTTCTGATATCGTCCCGCCCCGCAACAAGGTTCTTATTTCACGGAAGGATTCGATTCATGCCAGAGCCCACGGAATCGCTGCCAGCGTCGTGGAGTGCGATGCGAGCGCGAGTCGAATCCGCATTGGAGCGGGCGATGCACATGAGTGGTGATTGCCCCCCACGACTGCGCGAAGCGATGACTTACAGCCTGCTCGCTGGCGGCAAGCGACTCCGTCCGGTGCTGGTGCTGATGGCCTGCGAGGCTTGTGGTGGCGACTCGGAAGCCGCGCTGCCGGCAGCCTGCGCGATCGAGATGATTCACACCTATTCGCTGATTCACGACGACTTGCCCGCGATGGATGATGACGACTACCGGCGCGGTCGCCTCACGAATCACAAAGTCTTCGGAGAGGCGCTGGCAATTCTCGCGGGAGATGGATTGTTGACCTTGGCGTTTGAGATCATGGCTCGCGACGTGCGTCCCGCGTCCGTAGCCGCCGCCTGTTGTGCGGACCTCGCGTTCGCCGCCGGTGCCTGCGGTATGGTCGGCGGTCAAGTGGCGGATCTCGAAGCCGAAACTCGTAGCACAGGCGGCTCGCCTGTGACTGATCCAGAGTCTGACCACCACACGCGAGCCGCGTGTGCTACGGAACTGGAAGCGATCCACCGCCGCAAGACGGGCCGGTTGATCCGCAGTGCGCTCACGCTGGGTGGGCGAATCGCGCAAGCGGATGTCGCGACCCTCGGCACTCTCGACCACTACGGCACCTGCATCGGCTTAGCGTTTCAGATCGCCGATGATGTGCTCGACGTCACCGGAACGCAGGACAAATTAGGCAAGGGAGTCGGCAAGGACTCGGGCCTCGGCAAGCTGACGTATCCTGGCCTGATCGGCTTGGATCGCAGCCGGCAAATGGCCCAGGAGCTGATCGATGAGGCCTGTCTCGCGATCGCTGCTTGGGGCGATCGCGGCCAAAGCTTGCAGGCGATGGCACGCTTCATCCTGGCGCGAGACCATTGAGCCGCTCAGCACCACACCTGAAACACACGACATCATCAAGCCAGAGGCAACATGAAACTCAGCCTGTCAGCAAGTCTGCGTCGTTCGTTCACACGGCTCGTCATCATGCTTCTCAGCTTGATTCAACTGGCTCTGCTCCGGCCGAGTGTCGCGGCTGAGCAATCTCTTCCGACGCCGCTGAGATATGACGACTGGAAACACTCCGGTTCGATGTGGGTGCTCACCACTCCTGAAGGTGCGGACTTACCGGCGTCGGCGGTATTGGAAGGCGTTCCGTTGCTGGTGCGGTTGCACAAAGACTTCTTCGACTTTCGACAAGCACTGCCGCAGGGGGAAGACCTTCGCTTCAGTTTGAGCAATCGGCAGCCACTAGATTTTCAGATCGAGGAATGGGATGCCAACCAGGGTGTTGCGAGCGTTTGGGTGCGCGTGCCGAAGATCACGGGCAACTCGCGGCAAGAACTCAAAATGTATTGGGGCAACGCCGACGCAGAAAATCAGTCTGCTGGCAAAGCCGTGTTCAATGAGTCGAATGGATATCTCAGTGTCTGGCACATGGGCGATCCGGTGCGCGACGAAGTCGGGACGCTGCCGAGCACGGACACCGGCACGACGGCGACAACGGGGATGATCGGGGCGGCTCGGCATCTGCCCGGCGGCAAGGGCGTGTTCTGTGGCGACAAAATTCTGAATTATCCGTCCGGCGCGAGTTCTCACAGCACCGAAGCGTGGTTCCGCATCGAGCAGCCGAACGCGACGATCATCGGCTGGGGCAACGAAGGAGGCGGGCGCGGCAGCAAGGTGCGAATGCAGTTTCGCAGTCCGCCGCACATCAAGATCGACAGCGATTTTTCAGATGTGAAGAGCGACAGCCGCCTGTCGCTCGGCGAGTGGATTCACGTCGTCCACACCTACGACCGCGAAGACGGTCGCATCTACATCAACGGGCAGCTCGACGGAGCCGCGAAGCCGTTGCTTGATATCAAAAGCCCGGCGCGGCTGTGGCTCGGCGGCTGGTACAACAACTACGACTTCGTGGGCGATCTCGATGAGGTGCGCATCTCACGGGTCGCGCGGTCGGCCGATTGGATCAAACTGCAATACGAGAACCAGAAGCCGCATCAAACGCTGGTCGGTCCGCTGGTGCAGCCGGGCAATGAGTTCTCGGTCTCATACGTCGTTCATCAGCCGGATCGCGCTAGCGACCGGTTAAAGCCGGAACCGGGGGCTAGCGCCCTGCGGCTGATCAATGCGAAGACGTTGATCGAAGTTGCCGAAGGCCAGAGCGCGACGGTGACAGCGAAAGTCGGCGGTGCTCAGAAGGTGGTTTGGATTCTCAAGCGAGACGGGAAAGAGTCGGTCGTGGCGACGAATCGCTTCTCGTACACGTTCGATGCGGGCCGAGTGGCAAAGTCGTTGATCGCTCCGCGATCAAACGCTTTTGATCGCGGAGCGATCAGCGACCATGGGCTGACGGCGACGCGCACCGTCAAAGCCATCTACGCCCACGAAGTGAAGTCCAACGACATCGCGATCACGATCAGCGACGACATCCCCGATCCGGTTTTTACGCTCACCGCTCCGGCGGTGTGGGATGGGCGCACGGCGATCACAGTCGTGTCGCAGGTGACGAATCTGAGCACGATGCAGGCGAAAGGGGCGGGGGAGTTGAAGACCGAGTGGAGCGCCGGGCCGTTCGCCGTGATTAAAGAAATCGCTCCTGGAAAGCTCATCCTCAAGCGTGCGCAGAACAGCGGGAAGCTGACTGTGACGGCGACGATCAGCAACGGCGGCAAGGGGGTCACGCAGAGCGCGACCATCGCCGTGACGGAACCTAAGAGCGACCCCTGGGCGGTGCGCACGCCCGCGAAGGACGAGAAGCCGGAAGACGGACAGTTCTACGCGCGCGACGACAAGAACGCAGGGACGCTCGATTACAACGGCACGCTGGCTGAAGTCGCCGACGCGGTCTTTCTCAAACTCTATGCCGACGACAAGCTGATCAAAACTGAAAGCGGCAAGCTCGCTGCGGACAAGTCTTATGCCCTCGCGGTGAAACTCAAGCCGGGGTTGATCAAATACAAAGTCGAGTTTGGCTCGCAGGTCGGCGGCCAGGAAACCGTGCTGCAAACGGTCCACGACATCGTCTGCGGCGACGCCTACATCATCGAAGGCCAATCCAACGCGCTGGCGACGGATACCGGCGAGAAATCTCCGCCGGACACCAACGAGTGGATTCGCAGCTATGGCCGTCCGTCAGGAAATCCCAAAGACGCGCTGGGCAACTTGTGGTGCAAACCGGTCTGGAAAGCTCAGAACGGCGAGAAGGCGGAACTGGGATGGTGGGGGATGGAGTTGGCCAAGCGCTTGGTCGAAAGCCAGAAGGTTCCCATCTTCATCATCAACGCCGCTGTCGGCGGAACTCGCATCGACCAGCACCAACGCAACGAATCCGCCCCGACCGACCTCAACACCATTTACGGACGAATGCTCTGGCGCGTGCAGCAGGCAAAGCTGACTCATGGCATTCGTGGCATCCTGTGGCATCAGGGCGAAAGCGACCAAGGCTCGGACGGCCCGACCGGCGGTTACGGGTGGGAGACCTACCAGCAGTTGTTTGTGGAAATGTCCGCCGCTTGGAAACAGGACTTTCCGAACGTGAAGCACTACTACATTTTTCAGATCTGGCCGAACGCGTGCAGCATGGGTGGCAGAGATGGATCGGGCGATCTGCTGCGCGAGAAGCAACGCACTCTGCCGCAACTGTTTTCCAACATGAGCATCATGTCCACGCTCGGCGTCCGCCCGCCCGGCGGCTGCCATTTTCCGCTGGTCGGATGGGCGGAATTGGCTCGCACGATTCAGCCGCTGATGGAGCGAGACCACTACG
>JANNDA010000237.1:0-7674 GCA_031387195.1 Planctomyces sp.
CGACTCCATCAACCTAATCCGCAACCATGCCATGATCCGCCTCCTTGCGAATGATCCAACGAGCCTCCTGCTCATCAACGATGAGTCTCCCAAAAACACTCCTTTCGGGAAACATCTCATTCAGGACCGCGTGGAGTATAAGCTGTCGCGAAATTATTGGTGGAAGCTGGAAGGATGCCGTGATGGCTACTCTGTTTGAGTTGGTTCGATTCATGAAGCTGAATTTGGTCGTGTTGATCGCTCTGGCTTTCATTTCGTGCGTGAGATCAGAGGCAACGGCTGACGAGGCTCCGTTGTTCGACCGGGAAGTTCGGACGATCTTGTCTCGGTTCTGTTTCAAGTGTCATGGGCCGGATGAGCAGCAACGCCAAAGTGGGTTGCGATTGGATGTCCGTGATGCGGCGATTGCTCCGGCGGAGAGCGGCAAGGCGGCGATCGTTCCCAAGCAGCCACAGGCCAGTGAGCTGTTGCGGCGGATCGGCTTGCCGAGTGACTCTGACGAGCACATGCCACCGGCATCGACCAAGTTGGAAATGTCCGAGGCACAGCGTGAAGTTCTCAGACGGTGGATTGCTGCTGGTGCCGAGTATCGGCCGCATTGGGCGTTTGTCGCACCGGTTCGACCGACGTTGCCGAAAGTGGCCGACATCGACTGGCCGCGAAATGGCATCGACCACTTTGTGTTGCAAAAGTTGGAGAAAGAGAGACTCGCGCCATCGCCGATTGCAGACCGGTACACGCTCGCGCGGCGAGTTTATCTGGATCTGATCGGTCTCCCGCCGACTCCGGCTGAGGCGGATGAATTCGTTGATGATCGCTCGCCCGATGCTTACGAGCGGCTGGTTGATCGGTTACTGGCATCGCCGAGTTATGGGGAACGCTGGGCGCGACGCTGGCTGGATCTCGCGAGATATGCCGACTCGAATGGTTACGAGAAAGACCGCGCGCGTTCGATGTGGCCGTATCGAAATTGGGTCATCAACGCGATCAACGCCGACATGCCGTTTGATCAATTCACGATCGAGCAGCTTGCCGGTGACATGCTCCCGAACGGGACCGTCGATCAGCGGATCGCGACCGGGTTTCATCGCAACACGACGCTCAACGAAGAAGGGGGAATTGACCCGCTGGAGTTTCGTTTTCACGCGATGACTGATCGAGTCGCGACAACCGGCTCGGTGTGGCTGGGCCTGACGATTGGGTGTGCTCAGTGTCACACGCACAAGTACGACCCGATTCCGCATACCGACTATTACCGCTTTCTGGCGATGCTCAACAACACCGATGAGCCGGAGTTTGATGTGCCGGTTCCGGAGTTGCTCGCGCAGCAAGCGGAGATTGATCGCCGCGTGGCTGAGATGGAGACCGATCTGCCGAATCGTTTTCCGCTGCCGGATGAATTCACGTGGACGACACTCAAACCGATCAGCGTCAAAGCGGCGAGCGGTGCAACAACCGAAATCCTCGATGACGCGGCGGTGCTGATCTCCGGCACGAACAGTGAAACCGATGGGTATGAAATCGAGTTGCACAGCGAACTGTTGGACGTTGCCGCGATTCGGGTCGAAGCGATGACTGACTCAAAGCTGCCGAGCAAAGGGCCGGGCCGCACGCCGCACGGCAACTTTGTGCTGAGCGAAATTACCGCGAACATCGTGACTCGCGATGTGGCGGGAGAGATTCAGCGGTTGAAGTTCGCACGCGCAACGGCGGACTTCTCACAGGAAAGTTTTCCGGCGGCGAACGCGATCGATGGCAACGACAAGGTCGGCGGCTGGGCGATTCACGGGCCGGGCGAGTGGAACGTCAATCGTTCGGCGGTGTTCGTGCTCGCGCAGCCAGCGGGGTTTGCGGACAAGGTCGCTCGCTGGACGATCCGGCTTGAACAGCAACACGGTATGAAGCACACACTGGGGAAATTCCGGATCAGTCTCGGTCGATCGAACGACAATGGCGGTTCGCTGGAGCAACGTCGGTGCGATCACTTCACCAAGAAGTTCGAGACGTGGCTTGCAGGAGCAGAGGCATCGGTCGTGCGTTGGACACCGCTTCGTCCGATCGGTGCCACGAGCAATCTGCCGTTGTTGACCATTGAAGAGGGCGGATCGGTCATTGCGAGCGGCGATATGTCGAAGGGTGATTTGTACGAAGTCGCGTTTAAGACCGATCAGTCGGACATTGTTGCGATCCGCTTGGAAGCGTTGCCGGATGACCGCTTGCCGAAGCACGGGCCGGGGCGTGTTTACTACGAAGGCCCGCACGGCGATTTCTTTTTGAGCGACATCGAGCTTTCTGTCGGCGTTGATCCGCAGACGGCAAGCCGACGGCGCTTCGCGCGAGCGACGCAGAGTTTCGCCAGTGGCGTCAACACGGCGGCAGCGGCGCTCGACGACAACAAGCAAACCGGCTGGTCGATCAACGGCGGACAAGGGAAGCCGCATGTCGCCGTGTTTCAACTGGGCGAACCGCTCGGCGCTGCTGGGCTGTTCCACGTGCGGATGCTGTTTGAGAAGTATTACGCGGCGGGGATCGGTCGTTTCAAAGTGTCGGCCACCTCGGATGTTCACGCGGCTGATTCGCCGATGTTTCCTGTCGAGATCGAAGTCGCGTTATCAACTCCGCGCGAACGCCGGTCTGCGGCGCAGGTCGAGCAATTGAAGCGGCATTTCGTCACGATCGCTCTTGAACTGGCGAGCGAACGACAAGCGATCGAGCAACTCCGTTCGCAACGTCCCGCTCTGCCGACCACGTTGGTCTTCGCCGAACGACCGGCCAGCAATCCGCGTCCGACTCAGCGACATCATCGGGGTGAGTTCCTGCAACCGAAAGAAGCGGTGACACCGGGAGGTCTTTCTTTCTTGCCACCGTTGCCGCGCGGATCTGCGGCGAATCGTTTAACGCTCGCGAGGTGGCTGGTCTCTGCGGACAACCCGCTCACCGCACGAGTCACTGTCAACCGGCATTGGGCGACGTTCTTTGGCCGTGGACTGGTGAAGACTCAAGAAGATTTTGGTCTGCAAGGCGCGCTGCCGACGCATCCGGAGTTACTCGATTGGTTGGCGACGGAGTTCGCCGGGAACGCGACACCCGAAACTAACCCGAAGCGTCAGCGAGGGCGAACGCTTCAAAACGCTTCAAGTTCCGAGTCAACGCAAGCGACAGCCCTCGCTGACGCTTCGGGTTACTTGGCAGACGCGCCGAGCATGGTCGGGACGGAGTCCCAACCTACGGCTTGGTCGCTCAAGCGTCTCCATCGGCTGATTGTGACGAGCGCGACTTATCAGCAGTCGTCACGAGTGACGCCGGAATTACTGCAACGGGACGCGGCGAATGAGCGACTCGCACGTGGCCCGCGGTTTCGCGTTGAAGCGGAACTGGTCCGCGATTCGATCCTGAGTATCAGTGGGTTGCTCGGCAGAAAGATCGGTGGGCCGAGCGTGTTTCCTCCGCAACCGGCCAACGTCACGACCGAAGGGACTTACGGAGCACTCGCCTGGAAGGTGAGCGAGGGGCTCGATCGGAGCCGCCGCAGTCTCTACACGTTTGCGAAGCGAACCGCTCCGTTCGCGATGTTCACAACGTTCGACGCTCCCAGCGGCGAAGCGTGCGTCTGTCGCCGCGAAGTGACGAACACTCCGCTGCAAGCACTGACGCTCTTGAACGACGGCACGTTTACGGAAACCGCGCAAGCACTCGGCCGCCGATTTGCTTCGCAGAGTGGAACGGTCGAGTCTCGTTTGCAGGAGCTGTTTCGTGTCTGCCTGACTCGACCAGCAACCGACGACGAAGTGAAACTTCTGACGGAGTTTCTGCAATCGCAACGACAGCGACTGACTGAAAGACAACTCGACGCAGTGATCCTTGCGGGAGCAGGAGAAGGCGACTCGATCGAACGTGCGGCGTGGATGATCGTCGCGCGGGCAATACTCAATCTGGATGAGAGCGTGACCAAGAATTGAAAAAAGAACTTCGATGAGGAGTGAGTGATGTCTTCAAGTGTGATCTCTGGAACCGACAGCGCTCGGCGACACTTCTTGCAGGAGTGTGGTGTCGGCGTCGGCAAGATGGCGCTCGGTGGATTGCTGACGGGGGCGGTGTCTCGCGGGGCGATAGCATCGGGTTCGGAAGTGATCAATCCGCTGGCACCGAGGAAGCCGCATTTCACCGGCAAGGCGAAGGCGGTGATTCATCTCTTCATGGCGGGCGCGCCGAGTCAGCTCGACTTATTCGACAACAAGCCGAAGTTGACGGAGTACGAAGGGAAGCCGATCCCGCCGGAAGTGGTCGGTGGGCAGCGGTACGCGTTCATTCGTCCCGACGCGAATTGCATGGGGCCGCGATTCAAGTTCGCGAAGTACGGTCAAAGCGGAGCCGAACTCTCCGAGGTGCTGCCGCATTTGGCGAAGGTGGTCGATGACATCTGCCTCGTGAAGTCGGTGAAGACCGATCAGTTCAATCATGCTCCGGCTCAGATTTTCTTCAACACGGGGTTCTCGCAACCGGGTCGGCCGAGCTTGGGTTCGTGGGCCTTGTATGGACTTGGTGCGGAGACCAGCGAACTTCCGGCGTTCGTGGTGATGTCAACGGGTGCGGGGATTAGCGGCGGTACGGCGAATTGGTCGAGCGGCTTCTTGCCGACGGTTTATTCCGGAGTTCGCTTACGCAATCAGGGCGATCCGATTTTGAATGTGTCGAGCCCGCCGGGTGTTGATGCGAAGTTGCAACGAGATTCACTCGACCTGATCAGCACGCTGAACCGCAAACGGTTGGAAGCGGACGGTGATCCAGAGATCGCGACTCGCATCGCGTCCTACGAGATGGCGTTTCGTTTGCAGACCTCCGCACCGAAGTTGATGGATCTGCGTAGCGAGTCGGAAGCGACGTTGAAGATGTATGGCTGCGATCCGGCACAGCCGTCGTTCGCGCGAGCCTGCTTGTTGGCTCGGCGGATGATCGAGCGTGGGGTGCGGTTCGTGAATATCTACAACGAAGGTTGGGACGCGCACTCGGATGTTGCCGGCAACCTCAAAACGAACTGTGGCAAGACAGATCAAGCGAGCGCGGCACTCATCACCGATTTGAAGCAACGTGGTCTGCTCAATGAGACGTTGGTCGTTTGGGGCGGCGAGTTTGGTCGGACGCCGATGATCGAATCGAACCCGGCGCTTGGACGAAACCTCGGCCGAGATCATCATCCGCAAGCCTACACAATGTGGCTTGCCGGAGGAGGCATCAAACCGGGGATGACGCTCGGTGCGACCGATGAACTCGGCTTTCACATCGTCGAGAAGCCGGTTCACGTACATGACCTGCAAGCGACAATTTTGCATCTGCTCGGCCTGGATCACGAACGTCTGACCTACCATCAAGCGGGCCGGGACTTCCGGCTGACCGACGTGCATGGGCATGTGGTGCGGGAGATTCTGGCTTAACGTGGGAGATTCAGGTTTGGAAAACATCGTCCCGTTGGAACTGATGGCGTGTGGTGAGTTCGGGCACGTGGTTCAAGTGGACGGGCCGCCGGAGATCGTGCATCGCTTGGCGGAGATAGGACTCCGCGAGCAAGCGAGCATTCGCATGATTCAGCCGGGTTCCCCTTGTATCATCGCGGTCAACGACCACCGCTTGAGTTTGCGAGCTGACGAAGAGGTTGAGATTTTGGTCGCGTTGACTCAAACGTAGCACAGGCGGCTCGCCTGTGATTTCATGTGTCAGGCGATTTCATCGGAGAGAACACAGGCGAGCCGCCTGTGCTACGTTTTTGTAGATGGAGACATTCAGTGCCACAAACGTTGGATCAACTTCCCGAAGGCCGAATGGCCACGATCATTGATGTTGACGGAGACGATGACGTCGCCGTTCGACTCTTAGAAATGGGTCTGACGGACGGGGAGGCGATCAAGTTTCTCGGTGCCGCGCCCTTGGGTGATCCGTTGGAGTTTGAGGTGCGAGGGTATCGCCTCTCTTTGCGAGTCAACGAAGCGCGACGGGTGCTGATCACCGCCACGAAATGACGAGCGCTGTTCATTTCGAGGTTGATCCAAACTTGCCATCAAAAGTTGTTGTGGAGAGGCTCGGAGGCTTTGCGTTGCCGTGTTCAGCGGGCGTTGGGTCCGCTACTGTTCCGCCCTCCGAAAGCCAGCGGCGTTCGGTCGGGTCAGTTTCACCGCAAAGGTCAGGCTGTCGAGTGAGTCAAATTGAAGTGCGGCAGTTCCGTGAAGAGAAGGAGTCGATTATGAAAGTGGGTCCAGGTAAAAGTGGAGATAAGAAGTCCGTCAAGTTTCCTGGCTTGGTGAAGAAGCTGGAAGAAGCGGCGGCAAAGAAGGCTCCGAAGGGCGAACAGGGTGCTTCCGGAGCTCCGTTCGGATTCGCGCCGGGCCAGAAGCGCTAAGCGTTACGAGGCCAACTGAGCATCGGTCGCAAAGATGCAAACAATTGGTCGTTGGTTATTGATCATCGGTCATTGGTCATCTGCCAAGCCAAAGGACCAACGACCGATAACCAACGACCAATTTCCGTCGTGCTCGATCCGACGTGGTTCATCGTCACGGTACGAGCACGATCTTGCCGGTCAGCGTTCCCTGTTTTTGGAGCGTGTTGTCTTCTTGCAGCCGATGAGCGTCCGCCGCATCGCACAGACGCAGTGTGCGACCGACAAGAGGCGTCCAGCCGTTGTGATCAAACAGCGAATTGATCGCCTCGCCGCAGACTCGCTGTTCGTCAGCGGTCGCATTGAACATCGCGAAGCCGCTGAGCCGCAGGTCTTTCACATAGAACGGGCCGTTCGGGAATTCGGGGCGAGCGTTGCGGCCCGCCATGAGGATCACTCGGCCGCGCGGTGACATCAAACCGAACGTGCGATCCAGGTTGGCCGGCGGCTGAGTCTCGAACCAGACGTGCAATCCGCCATTCGCTTGAGCAAATGCTTTGATGCTGTCATCGAGCGTTGCTAAGTGGTAATTGAGCACGCAGTCCGCTCCCCAGCTTTCGCACAACGCTTGTTTGTCGGCGCTCCCAACCGTCGCGATCACTTTCGCCCCTGCGGCTTTCGCCAACTGAATCACGGCCGAGCCAACTCCGCCCGTGCCTCCGTTCACGAACACCACCTCGCCCGATTTGAGACCCGCGTTCAAGAACAAACCCAAGTGAGCGGTGATCCCCGTGAGTGCTCCGGCGGCCGCTTGCGAGTCGGTCATTTTGGCCGGCGTTGAGTACAACCACTTTTCATCGACCGCCGCATACTCGGCGAACGAACCCTGCCGGCCGAACAGACTTTGATTGCTCCCCCAAACGCGATCACCCGCCTTGAACCGAGTGACCTGTGCTCCGCACTTCTCGATCGTTCCGGCCAAGTCACACCCAATGATGTAGGGGAACGAGTTGGCCATCTTGGCAATGCCGGCTCGGATGTATGTGTCGATCGGATTTACCGAGACCGCGCCGACTTTGACCAAGACCTCGGTCGGCCCCGGTTCAGGTGTCGGCAGGTCACCGAACTCAATGACTTCAGGCGTTCCGAGTTGTCGGATGAAGGCAGCTTTCATAAGTCGAGTCTCCCGTTGATTTCGCGAGTTGAAAATTATGTGAGTTGGGGCAATCGCCGAACGATGACACGCCCAGTGTGAAGTGTCTTGGCGAGCGGGACGCCACCCCGCTCGCCAGTGTCATTCCTAG
>JANNDA010000241.1:0-4689 GCA_031387195.1 Planctomyces sp.
CGACTCCATCAACCTAATCCGCAACCATGCCATGATCCGCCTCCTTGCGAATGATCCAACGACCCTCCTGCTCATCAACGATGAGTCTCCCAAAAACACTCCTTTCGGGAAACATCTCATTCAGGACCGCGTGGAGTATAAAGGTCGGTCGTTGCGGGTACGGATGTTGTTGAAGAGCGATTCCGATGGTCCGGCTTGGCTCAAGTCGCAAATTGCAGACGCATTCAAAGTCAGCGGCATGACTGTGGCTAGATTGCGACAACGGCGTGCCAGACGCTTAAGAAAACGACCTCAAGCCGTGCGATTCACGAGCAATGGGTTATTCCACCCGACGCAAACGCCGAGTTCGTGTGCCACCTGGAACTCACATTGAATGTCCATCAGCGAGCGCATGAGCCTATGCGACCGGTGGTCTGTTTCGACGAAGGAACCAAGCCGATGGTCAAGCTGGTGACGGAACCGATTCCCCTGTCCTGCGGCGAGCCAGAGATCACGGAACTTGGCTCAATATGGCTGAGATCGAACTGGGCGGCCAAAGCCTTGATCGGCGAATCGCTGACTTCGCAACTCTGACATCAGAAATGACCGCCTGGATACAGGGCCGCGACGCAGAAACAAGTCCGAATCAACTGATAATTCACCACCGTCGATGCTCGATTCAAGCTAAAAAGACTCGATCCAGTCATCGAACCGACCACCCTAAAACTGGCAGACCACTAAATATCACACCGCATTCACAACAAACTATTTGTTTGAGTACGAACTCTCACTCATCGATACATCCCCCTTGAACTGACGGGCGCGACGAAGTTATTTTGAATTTCCAAGGAACATAACTTGCTTTTTTTAAGAACCCTGGCTAGTTTCACCACAGTCTCTAGTTTCTTACGCTAATTCTTAGCGGTTTTTTGGCCCTAGTCGGCTTGTTCTTCTTCACTTCTTTTTGGAGGGCATCGCGGTGCGATTACCAAATCACGTCCGGCGTCGTTATTTGCGCGGTTTCACATTGATCGAACTCTTGGTCGTCATTGCGATTATCGCCATTCTGATCGCCCTTTTGTTGCCAGCCGTACAGCAGGCGAGAGAGGCGGCTCGGCGAAGTCAGTGCAAAAATAATCTCAAGCAGTTGGCGCTGGCATTCCACACTTACGAAAGCACGCACAAAATTTTCCCGGGAAACCAAATTCTCCTGGGAATGGCAAACACGGGATGGACGGAGTGGAATATGGGAGGCGCTCTCGTCCATATTCTTCCCGAAATTGATCAAGGTGCTTTTGCCAAAGACATCAATTTTAATGGTAATGGAAACAATGGATGGGGCTCGGTTGCGGGAGCGCCAGAGAACTTTGGGACTCAGAGAACTGCGAAGGGTGAGTTGGTACGGGAAAAGCATTTCCCGGTATGGCATTGCCCGTCTGATGTTAATAGCGAATCACAAGCCGGTTGGGCCAATGGCGGGCTCGCAAATTATGCCATCAGTATGGGTTCGACGCCCGCAGGTCCGAACGGTGGCGCTGGGTGTAACGGTTTCACCCAGACAGCATTGCCTGC
This sequence comes from Planctomyces sp., assembly GCA_031387195.1. GTDB lineage: Bacteria > Planctomycetota > Planctomycetia > Planctomycetales > Planctomycetaceae > SXKJ01. The sequence goes on from JANNDA010000241.1 coordinate 1,552, forward strand.
CAATGCGACAGACTTTTGGTCCACAGACGGTGCGAATGTGTCAGGGTTTGCGTCAATGCGAACCTGGCGTTCACGAATTAGGGATCTCTCAGACGGAACCTCTCAGGTGATTATGTTGGGCGAAATTCGCCCGCAATGTAATCATCGCTTTTACTATGGACCTTGGTTCCACGATTGGGGGGGGGCAGCCACTGCCACGACCTCGATCCCAATTAACATTCCCGTTTGGTGCATTGACGGGAGTACTCCTGGCATGGCAAATGCCTGTGGTACTGCAGCGGCTCCAGGATCAGTCTGGGGTGATGATACTATTTCCTACGGATTCAGATCAAAGCACCAGGGCGGAGCACATTTCGCTATGGGTGATGGGGCTATTCGATTCTTGAATCAAACGATTGATATGCAGACATATCGAAGGCTTGGTGCTCGGAGCGACGGCCAGCCCATTGGTCAATTCTAGCTTTGAGTAGGCAGGTCAGTTGCTATCTGCTTGACCTTGGGGGCGAGAGTTTTTTGGTGCTGTGGTTAGTACTCGGCGAGTCTGGGTGCGAGGACCGGTAGCCTGAAAAAATCTCGCCCCTGTCTTTGTAATCTAGGTCAGATTGCGGGCAAGTTATCCGCGACCTAAAGTAGCCGAGTTTAGAGATCCTTGAAGCATTCTGGGAGGTATCCGATGGCATCGCCGAAGAGAATGAGTGTCCGCCTTGTGCTTGTTGGGTTTTGCGTGTTTGGATTAGTGGGCTGCGGGGAGAGTGGTCCTAAAACCTATTCCGCAAAGGGAAAGGTGACCTACAAGGGGCAGCTAGTGGCAGGGGCGGCGGTGACATTTCATCCGGTGTCGAGCGGAAATCCGGCGATAGGGCACACCGATACTCAAGGTGAATTTTCGTTGACGACTTTCTCGCCGGGTGATGGTGCTTTAGCCGGAGACTATGTAGTAACTGTCTCGAAATCCGAAGGTGGAGGAGCAGCGGCGACAATCCCGAACCCGACGGCCACCGTCGATATGTCAGCTGCGAAAAAATCGACTGAAGAAATGTCCCAAAAGATGAAAATGGGAGGCGCCAAACAGATGATGTCTCAGATGACCGCAACAAAACAACTGCTCCCAATTAAGTACTCAAAGCGTGAGACGAGTACTTTCAAAGTGAGTGTGAAGATCGATGCCTCAGCGAATGAGTTCACTTTGCCTGTTGATGATTGAACTCATTGCGCTGGTGATGGGATTTTCGGAAGAGCGTGAATGAATTCTTTCAGGAACAGCCGAATGAATTTACAATGAGGCCGATCCTGCCCCAGTGAATCGCGATGGGGCGGGGGGTGTACTTTGGGACTTCGTATCGGAATTCTGTTGGGCTCCATGATTCGTCCGCGGTGGTTTTGGACCGTCTGGTTAGCTCTACTGGCTGCGATGTTGATCGCTATTCGCCCGGGCGTCGTGGCGTCACTAATCGCTGACTCCCGGCACGCGATAGAGACGGGCGATTACGATTTGAGCCGTGATCGGCTGCGGATTGTTAGTTTTCTTGACACCCAGAATCCGCAGGCCGCGTTACTTCGAGCACGAACCTACCGTCATTTACAGGAATATGACGCGGCTTCACTTCAACTGCAGCGAGCACAGGAATTGGGGGTTACCTCCGGATCTGTGCAGTTAGAACGTATGCTTGGATTGGCGCAACGAGGTGGCATTCCGGATGCGCAGAATCGGTTGAAAAGCTTGCTTTCAAATCCCTTTGTTGACCCCGCAGAGGTCTGTGATGCGTTTGCATATGGTGCTTGGCAAAGAGATGAATCGCGGCTCTGGCGATTGTTTTTGGACCGATGGTTTGAAGCTGACCCTAGCGATGTTCGACAGTTTTTGACACGCGGTGAAATGTGCGAAGAGACTCGGCAGTGGCCGTTGGCCCAAGATGCATACCGCCAAGCTTTGCGCCTTGATCCGAAAAATATTCGCGTACGGCTTGGGCTTGGTTTATGTCTTCTTGAGCTGAACCGCTCAAAAGAAGCCCTGGAGCACTTCGACTGGGTTCTTGGCCCCAAACCGGACAATTTGGTCGCACTTGAAGGTCGTGCCAAATGCCTCATGGAATTTGGAGATTTAGACCAAGCGAAAAAACTCCTATCGCGAGTGCTGCAAGACCAACCTGACAACATCAGCGCACATTTGGAGATGGGACGCCTCGAACTGCGCCAGCATCGTCCGCAGCAGGCCGTGAGCCGACTGAAGCCGCTGGCACAGCATTATCCTTATCTTATTGACGTCCACTACAATCTAGCGCTCGCTTTACGAGCTGCTGGTGCCGTCGAGGAGGCCGCACTGTGCTTCCGTCACCACCAGCACCTTCAGGACGAACTATCACTTAGCGACAAACTCGCGGACAAAATTCACCGTGATCCTAATGATTTGGAGGCACGCTACGAGTTAGGTATCACTGTACTCAAGAACTTTACCCCATCAAAAGGGGTGTACTGGTTGAATACAGTGCTGGCACGGGATCCGATGCATCGTCGGGCCAATGAAGCCCTGGCCGAGTATTATGAACGGCAAGGGATGTCTCAATTGGCCGCTCCGCACCGTAAGTTTGCCAGCAGGGGAAACGCGGCGACTGCTCTGGACATCTCGGACAACAATGAGGGTGTTAATGCTCTGACGTTGCCAACCGAGTGACCGGTAGGCAAAGCACTTATGGCATCGACTCTGAGGCAGACTGTTGACTATTCGACTTGGCCGGTGGTTCCGAAGGTAAGTCTAGTTTTTTTCGAAATCGATCGGCCAACATTCGATGCCGGGGATCATCTGGGGCTTTGCCATCATGAAAACGGAGGAGTGCCTCAAGAGTTGGTCGATGGTTGGGGTTGCTCTCCAATACGCCGATGAGCCGCTGCAGTCCCCTTTCTTCCGACTCGTATAACAGATCGATTAGCCCTAGCTCGTACTGGGCATCTAAGTCGTCGGGACGTGTGCCGAGAATCTTCAATTGCTTTGGCTTGTGGTCATAAAGCGCCGTCATGGCTTCAGCAACATAAATGAAATGCTGCTGTGCGTCTGCGGCCTTTCCAGTAGCTTGCATCGCCTTCGCGAGAGTGTTTCTCAGCTCAATACTGTGCGGTTGCTGTTTGTAGAGAGGTATCAAT
>JANNDA010000251.1:0-4844 GCA_031387195.1 Planctomyces sp.
GCTCAGCCGGGATGAAGAAACTCACGGCCTTCGATGTCGGAATCGTGAACGCGGCTTGCCCGTTGTCGAACCGAGGCAAGAACGCCGTTGGATCGTCGCTCACATCGGTGCTGGAAAGCAGGAATCGCTCGGAGTGATTCAAGACAGTTGGCACCGCTTTAGGTGGCTGTCCACCCAGAACCGTCGGGAAATCATACGGTGAGTTTTGAGGGACATCGGGAGTCCCTGACCCATCAGGATTCCGCACCGACTGCCCTTCGATTCTGATCGACGGATGCTGCGACACCGCGAACCGCACTTGCAGAGGATCGGTGGTCAGACTTCGGCCCGGCTGGGCGACGTCGGCATTGGCCGCATTCTTAAGATTCAATGCGTTCTGTGTGTACTCGTGCGGGATGACGTAGATGTGCCCCCCTTCGGGAATCAGGAACCGAGTCGCCGTCCGATCCGCAACACGATCGAACTTGAACACGCCGTCACCCGAGTCTGTTGGAAAGTTGACGTTGTTTTTATTAGCGGGTGTCAGATCTCCCCAGTCGATGTCCAGCACCAGATTCTTTTCGCCGGCGACCCCGATCTGGAAACTCAGCGTTCCGAGGTACAACGGGTCTAGCCCATCCAGACCGTTGGTGTCCAAGTTGCTGACGATCACCGGTCCCGAGAAGAACGCCGTGTCAGACTTGTAAAGATAGGGCAGGAAGTCTGTGGGAGTCTTTTCTGGCCGCGGCGAGATTTGTTGTTCGATTCCACTGTCCGTGCTGATCGATGAGTTCTCACCAAGCCACACAGACCCGTCTCGAACGCCGCCAATTTCAAAGTCCGCATCCGCAAGGATCTTGATCACATCGAGATTCGCATCGACCGCAAATGTGTTTGGTTTACTGTCGCGATGAAAATCGAGTTGACCGTTATCGTTCACGTCCTCGTCGGCATCGAGCGCACCGTTTCGGTTGAGATCCTCCGAAATCGAACTGACGTAGTGCTCGTCGGTGGTGATGACTCGGTCAGCACCGAGCACAAAATGATCGCGGGCATTGATCTCGATCGTCCCGCCAATCTGCCTGTCATCCGGTGCCGAATCTTGGATCGCCAAGAGGTCATCGAAAATCTCGATCGTATTCGCCGTGAATCGAATGGTGTTTTCCGACTGCACGGCGGCGATCGCCAGATCGCCCTTGTCGATTCCTGCCCGCATCTCCAACAGCAACGGCCGAGAATTGTCGGTGACGACCCGCAGGTCTCCAGCATCAACGCTGATGTCGATCACCCCGTTATTGACATCGCCCGTTTCGCCGGGATTCGACTGATTGTGAACGAAGATCAAATCGACGCGACCGGCGGTCATGCCGACATCATGGATCTCGACATTGCCCGTGGCCGGTTGCATGACTCTCGTCGTCGCAGTATCCACAGAGGCTTCGTCTCCGATCAGGTCCGTCCCTGAAGTGGTCACTTCTGCGACATCGACTCCGCTGTAAGCCCCGCGAAATGTGAGCACAAATGCACCGCCACCGACGCTGGTGACATCGATGTCTGCGGCGGTCAATGAGTCGAACTCCAGCAGCGCATTCCGGATTTCTAGCGCGGTCGCATTGAATCGGATCGGCTGTGTCGTCTCTTCCGGTGCAGAGTCGGGAGGCTGCCACGAAATCGTAAACGTCCCGCCGATGACATTCTCCAGAGTGACCGTCTGCTGTTCCTCAATAATGTCATGGTTAAACGCAGACAACGAAGCGATGTCTGTTTCCAAGGCGTTGCCTGAACCAATGCCAGTCACCGCACTCAAGACGATGCCAGAACCAGGCGTATTCGCCTTGATGTCCGTGAACACGTCGCCGCCGTCAGTGATCGAGCCCGTTGTCGCCTCGACTCGGATCGCCGGATTGTCGGCATCGGCTGGATTGGCATTCGTACTCAACAAAGCGCCCAGCAAAACATTATTGGCACTCACGTCGATGAAACCGGCTCCAGCATCGATCAACGTCGCTGCGCCCATCTCCAAATTGCCGTTCGCGTCGTGATTCGTGTCGCCATTGATCGTGATGTTGTGGTCTTTGGTCGTAATGTCGGCAGCGTCCGTCAACAGCACGCCGTCGGCCGCCTTGATGATCAAATCCACCTCGCTGGTAACCGATCCGTTGATGCGAATGTTACGAGTGTCGGTAGGATCGTCGCGATGAATGCCTCCGTGGATTTCTCCAAACTGGCTCTGAATAGTGGTCGCGAAGGGATCGCCGAGACCAGCGACATGAATGCCGCCCGCGATCTCGCTCACGCGACCAAAGTCGATGGGGCCATCAATGGCAATCGTCATCACCGGCCCGATCTCAATTTGCTTCGCCGAATTCACGATCAGCGATCCCGGCATCTGATCGCCATCAGTACCAACTCCAAGCATTTGATTGCCGTCAGCTCCAACTCCGACATCAATGAATCCGGCCCCGATATTTCCGTCGAAGCGAATCGTTCCCAATCCAGCCGTGAGTTCGAGCGAATTATGTTCGGGCTTTACATCAACAACGTCACCGCCGACCTGCGAGACGGGAACCAATTCGCCATCCTGAAAGGCCAAGGGGACGACCTCGCTGTCAATCGTGCTGGAAAACGTGATGTCTCGATCGCTGTTGCTCGTAGCGATCTTCACCGAATCAGTCAGCAACACTGCTTGAGCAAACGAGACATCGCCATCAGCGGTCGTGATGTCCGCTCCTAGTTCCGTTGAGCCGGTTCCGTTCTGCGTGAACGATCCCGCGAGGTCAAATTTCGCGAGCGAACTGGTGACCAACAGGCCGGCGTTCGTGATCGTCACGGAACCTGTCGCCAAGCCTGCTGTCGTGGTCACTTTGTTTTGGAAGGTCACGAAATCAAACGTCGAAGTCGCGGTGATCGTGATGTCTCCGTCGATGGTCACGGTATCGAGGAAGTCGATGAACCCCGTGCCGTTTACGGTCAACGAATCGAGACGATCATCCATTTTGGCCCCGACGGCCCCGACAAAGAGGATATTCCCTCCCGGCGAGACGGTCGTGACTGTCAACGCCGATCCGGTTACCGGAACACCGTCGATATCGACCGCGCCGTCATCGTCAACCGTGCTATCGAAGGTCACATCAGCACCCGCCGTAATGGCGACGTCGTTCGTCAGTTGCACCGCGTTCTTGAACAGCAGATCGGTGCCTGCCGTTTGATCCCCGCCGAGAAAAATGAGACCCGTGGAAAAGACGGTGATCGAGCCGTAGGTTGCCTCTTGCCAGCCGTTGATGACGATATCGTGGGCCATTGAGGCTGAATCAAAGTTCTCGACAAGCGTGAGATCACCGCCAGTAATCACTTGGACCTGCTCCGGCATTCCGTCGTCGCGATCGATCTGAATGACGGTGTTCGCAACGGCCTCGGTCGCGGCCAGTTCAGCGCCGACGATCGTGATGTCGTGACCCGCGCTGAGCTTGGCGTTCACAGAAGCGGGATCTTCCGCACCCAATGCGGTTTCTTCGTCGAGCCAGAAGCCGCCCTCCCCATTGGAGTCGGCATCAGCCGTGATGATCAGGTCGCTGCTGGCACCAGTGGCCGTAATCGTCGATTGGACGATCACGTCTCGATTGGCCAATAAGTGGATCGAGGCTGTCGCCGAAATGTCCGCCAATACGATCAAATCTGCGTTGGAACTTGCGACCTCAAGGTTTCCTTCCACGTCAATGTTGCCTTCACCAGCGTTGATGACGCCGTACACCGTCGCCCCGCTGAGTAAAACCGTGCCTCCAGCCCCTATTCCAGTATTGATTTCCCCCAGATCGACCGTGCCAGCATGTGTGATCGTCACGCCGCCTGCCGCAGTAATCGTCGCCGTCGTGCTTGTGAAATTGACGCCGGAACTGAAGAACGTGCCACCATTGGTGTCGATGCCAGCGTTGATCGTGACATCGCCGGTGCTTGTGTCAGTGAACTGGTCAAGGTCGTCAGGGCCGGTATTCGCCAAGAGAACCACGTTGAGTATCCCGTTCACGGCCGTGATGTTGCCATCGATGACGATGTGATTGGCCGCAATGATGGTCAGGGTTGCCGAATTCGGCACGATCTGCGGCATTGCTTCGGTGCCGATATTAAACGTCACTTGGATCGGTGCGATCTGAATCACATCACCGGCTTGGTCGCACGACGGATCCTGCGGATCAAAATTCAGATTCTCCGTGGAAATCACCACATTAGTTCCACGATTGAGCTGGTCTTGGATCGCACCAGCTTCAACTTCCGAAGTCTCAATTTCTGGCGTCGTGAGAACGTCGTCGCCGACGGTGGGATTGAAATTCGGAAGCTGAGCAAATTCCCGTTGAGGCTCACTCAAGGTCTCCACGATCGTGACGTTGTACGGATCGAGCAACCACGTTCCCGCATGACCATTGACCGCACTCGCGTCACCGCCTCCGGAAAGAAGAAGCTGCCCGTGGCTCGATGTTTCAATCAGTCCGCCATTGCCCGCCAAGGCACCGCCACGTGCCGTCAACGAACCGTAAACCTGACTCACGTCATCGGACCACACAACAACCTTGCCGCCGTCGCCGTGCTGGATCGCATCGGCGTTGATCTCGACGTCCGCCCCAACATACGTCCGCAATGCATGATGAATGACCTCCTCATTGTCGCCGTGCAGATCGCCGCCGATCAGCACTTCGCCACCGCCACTGTTACCAGAGGCATTCACACGCGCGCCGTCAAACAGACCCACTTGCTGGCCCAGCAAATGAACCGTACCGCCTTCGTCCGCACTTGAAACATCGATCAAGCCAGAGTCCAACAACATGCCGGACAACCCGGCATCGACATGCACGTCACCTCCGTGGTTGATC
>JANNDA010001167.1:0-1760 GCA_031387195.1 Planctomyces sp.
GCTCGCGTGGCATGGAACCAGCCGTCGTCATGCAGATGTTGCATCGCTCCGGCAGCGACTTCGGCCTGCGGCGAGCCATCATTTCGCAGATGCGGTTCGATGAGCTTAGCGCGGACACGCACTTGCCGATCCGCTACCGACATCCAATCTGGCACGTTGGTTCCGGCGACGAAGTACGGTCGATCTAGAAAACGCAGAGAGTGCGCGAAGTAGTTCATGATTGCCCTCAGGAGTGCGGAGTGACCCGGAAGGTGCCCCAACGCCGCCCTCCGTATTTACTTGGTCACCTCTTCGACCAACACGCGCAAAAACGGTTCGACGTCGGTGACCAAGCCAATCGACTGAAACGTCCCACGATCGGCGAGCTTCGTCACCGTGGCCGGGTTGATGTCCACGCAAACGGTCTTCACAGACGCGGGCAACAGGTTGCCAACGGCGATCGAGTGCAGCGTGGTCGCAATCATCAAACAGAACGTCACTCCTTGTGAATGAATGAGCTCACGCATCGCGGCTTGAGCGGCCAGCGAGTCGGTAATTACGTCAGGGAGCGGGCCGTCGTCACGAATGCTCCCTGCCAACACAAACGGGATTTTTTGTTGGACGCACTCGAACATGATGCCGCTTGTCAGAGCCCCTTTTTCGACCGCATTCTGAATGCTGCCGAGTCGGCGGATGCGGTTGATCGTCCGCAGATGATGCTCGTGTCCTTCGGCCGTGCCGCCGCCGCTTTCCATTGAAATGCCGAGGCTAGTGCCGAAAAACGATTGCTCGATATCGTGCGTCGCCAGCGCATTACCGGCAAAGAGGACATGCACATAACCCTCGCGAATCATGCGACTGAGATGCTCGCGACTGCCGGTGTGTACGACCGCCGGTCCGGCGACGACGAGGATTTTTCCATCGCCTTGTTTCGCACGTCGCATCTCGGCAGCGATCTCACGGACGGTGAAGTTCTTCGGCTTCTCACTGCTGACAGTGCTCTGCATGAACCCGAACACGCCGAGCTTGTCCCGATCACGCTCCTGCGGCAGCACTCGAATACCGTGATGCCCGACGACGATCAGATCGCCCCGTTTGACATCAGCCATCGGGAGTGTGGTGATGCTTAGGCGAGCAGGAGACGTCAGCCCTCCGGTGGCTTCTGCTCGCTTTTCGTCACGGACAACCAACCCGCAGTCCATCTCCGGCCGATCAACGCGATGCCACACGCCGTCAATGCGGACTTGCGTCTCCTGATTGGTTGAGCAGAAAAAGCCTTCGGGAAACGCTCCGTCCATGTCGGCTGGAACGAACTGCGCGTCTTGAGCATCGACGCGCACGGCCCCGTGCCGAGCGATGTCTCCAACGATCTTGTCGAGTTGTTCGGCCGAGTCCGCCGTTACCAGTAACCGCGCGGCGCTGGGGTCTTGCCGCCGCTGCCCCACTGAAATCTTGAGGATTTCAAACCGTCCCCCCTGTGACATAATCGCGTCAAGCACCTTCGGCAGAAGTAGGCTATCGATAATGTGTCCGGCAAGTTCGACTTCGTCCATGAATTGCATGACCTGCTGGCGTCGTTCAGTCCCCATCAAAACTCCTTTCCTCAGAAAACGCGAGCTCGTGTTCGGTAGTACGGAATCCTAGTGGTCGACCAACTTGAGATTGCGTGTTTATGTCGATTTCGGAACGATTTCGGTGACTGGATAGAGGCGTTTGAGCTTGATTCGAGCATCGGCGGTGGTGAACTGCCAATCGACTTTGGCTTTGGATTGGTTGCGTTG
>JANNDA010000327.1:0-4362 GCA_031387195.1 Planctomyces sp.
TTTGCGCCAGCGCGGGAACGCCAAGCTGGAAGGCGGTCAGCAACACATACGCGCCACCCCAAAAGCGGCACCCCGGCCTTAACCGCATGATGCCGCTGATCGCCGGCTCGCCGGTGTAGAGCGTGTATCGAATCGCCTCCAAGTTGAAGATCGCTTGCAGCACGATGGCCACCGTTACGATCCACAACACCCCGGCACCGTGCTTGATCACCGTCGCCGGCCCAATCAGCCACTCACCACCACCGATCGACGCCGCCAGCAAGATCGCTCCCGGCCCAATCACCTTGAACATATTGCGAATCGAAAACGGCAGTGGTTCGGGAAGCTCGGCAATCTCAAAGGGTGGGAGCGTGCCACTGTTCTGTGCCTGCTGGTTATCGTCGGACAACATGATTGAATTCCTCGTTATTTCCGCCGTCGCCATCAACGCCAGGAACTCTTCGGTGGATGATTTTGCGTGGCCACCAGGACTGTGCGAAGATTGATCAAGCAATCGCGATTCATTTGGAGTGACGCCACCGTGGCACGTCCCGTCGCGGTGAGGCCAATGATCAAAGTGTGGTCGGCATCCCAATCGAAATGCTCCGGCCATCGTTGAAGACGCGGATGATACAGCGGGACATCGCGTTTTGAGGCCGGATCGGTCGCGGTCGTCTTGTCGTATTTGTGCCCGTTACATCCGGGACATGACAGCGCGAGATTGTCCTCAGTGCTTGCACCACCTCGTGATCGCGGCACGATGTGTTCTACCGAAAAGGACTGAGTCGCGAACGCTGCTTGGCTCCGACAGTACTCGCAGCAACGGTTGGCTCGTTCGACAACGAGCCGACGCAATTGAGTGCTTATTCGCGGCTCATTCATACCGCGGCACCGGAATTTCAAGGTCGCGCATCACTCGTTCTAGTGACTGACGACGGTAGCGAGCCAACTCCGTAAGGGCCTTCAGACGTTCGGCATCCGCTAGCTCGAATTGCTCGGCGAGTTTCTGAAACTCTTGGAGTTCAGCGGGAGTGATTACTGCTCGGCGGCGTTTGGAATTGAGCTGATGGAAACGCCGATGCGAGGCTTCCGGAAGCGATTGGTTGATGCGCAGCAGTAATTCTGATTCTCGTTTGGACAGCGAAGGAGCCGCAAGACGGGGACGCGGAAGCGACATCGCCTGTTCAATAAACGCATCACGCTCTTCAGGCGACATCTGCCGAACGAACGACAACAACTCGCGTTTCGAGAGTTTCTTTTTTACCACAGCTACGGGCATCACCGTTCTCCGAAATGGACAATTCGAGGTTGCGCTCATGCTAGTGACATTATCAGTCACTCAGCAACATTGGCCTCGTTAAGCCAACAGATCTTTGGCAATCACAATTCACCCAATCGTTGCCGCGCGACAGCCGCCCAAGGGCCGCGTTGATCGTGCTCCAGATACGCTTGCCAGTGCGGGCGAGCCTCATTGCCGCGGTTCAGGTGATGCAATAACTCGGCTTTGTGGAAGTGAGCATCGGGGTAATCGGCGTGCGAGTGCAGCGCGATGTCGAAGGCGTCGAGCGCGGATTGCGTTTGATTCAACTCGGCCGCGACGCAACCAAGCTGCGTCCACGCTTCGAGATAATTTTGATCGAGTTCGACCGCGACGTGAAATCGCTCGAGCGCCGCCGCGAGGTTGCCCGATCGGTACAACGCTTCGGCGAGGTGAAAGTGCGTTTCGGGATTCGTCGGCTCGTTGAGCAACGCCAGACGAAAGGCTTCGATCGCTTCCGTCACGCGATTTTCTTCCAGCAGGTGACTGCCGTTTTGTAGCCAATCTTGCGCGGACCAGTTGTGGTGCGAGGCCGGTGTGAGCGGTCGGGCCTCTTCAAAGCTCAACGTGTCGGCGTCGGTAGAAGAATGGGGCTGATGCGACTCATCAGGCCTATTCGTCCCATCAAAGCTCTGACTTTCCCCGTTCACTCGCGGATCAAAATCAAACAGCCGCTGCCGAGTCGTCGGTTCGACCAAACCGGCAGCATCGCGCAGCACCACGTGATGGTCTCGCGCGAGCAGCGTCAGTTGTGCCAACGACCGTTCCGTGCCGGGCAGCATCGCTTGCAGCTTGCCCAAACTGGCTTCGAGTTCGTGTTGCGGGACGCCCGCTTGCAGTAGTTCGGACAAACGGCGGACGCAGGCGACCTCTTGAAAGTCGAAGTACGGTAAGCGGAAGACCTTCTTGATCGGACGAATCAGGCCGATCCGCTCCCAGTGGCGGATCAGGCCGACCGAAACTTTCAGAGACTGGCTGAGCATTGCTGGCGTCAGCAACCGATGCACCTCACGCCGGCGTTCTTCCAAGCCGATCAAGTGCAGCCAGTCGGATTCTTGCAGCAATTTGACGTCGAGCCCGTGCTGCTTCCATTCAGTCACTTGCCGCAGCTTGACCGATGGCTGTCCGTCTTCTTCCAACGGCCAACCCTCTTCGCCGACGACCAACATCGTGGTTTGTTTGCTGACGTTGTGCGTGGCCGAGCCACCATGTTGCTCGGCCAATTCTATCGCCTGCTTGTGAGTCATTGATGCGAGCGTGCCCGTGAAACTCAGCCGCTCCCCTTGCAGGCAGGGGGAACTTTCCAAGCGGGGCAGGGCAGGGGAGTCTGTTGAGGTTTGATCCACGGCGTGGGCATTTTCGGTAGGACGAGGAGGCATTCAGGCATCGGTCGCGAGCATATCGAAGGCGCACGATTAAGTAACCCGACGCGTGAGCGCGGGCGATCGCTCCAGAATGCTTCGAGTTCGTGGTCTTGTGAAGCGTCTGTCCTCGCTAACCGGAATTATTCCTGGCCCGAATGTAACCCGAAGCGTAAGCGAGGGCGTCGTCACTGTTCGACCTCGCTTACGCTTCGGGTTACATCGTGGCACTCCACGTCATTGGCGCATCGGAGACCGAGATATCCCTTGGCAGGTTGCTTCCCAGCAGAGCCAGCATCCGTTTCTCCCGGCTCAAGGATTTCATCCGAACTCAACCCGAGAAATCAACCATTGGACATCGGAGTGATGCCTCCCAAAATCCATTGTCAATTTCATCCAATGCTGCGAGTTGCGTCTGCGGACGCTTCAGGCGGATGAACCCATTTTCTGTCCCGCACTCAACACCGGGCAGACCTGAGCCAAGGCGACTTCCAGTTCCGCCAAGATTGCGGCGGCCGCTTCGAGCTGATTGCTCGCGGCGGCTGCCTCAAGCCGCTCGGCGACTTCGCACGCGAAGGTGACGCCGAATTGGCTGAGCGAGCCTTTGATCGTGTGTGCCATGCGTTTGATCACGACCGCGTTTGAGGTCTCGATCGCTTGATGCAATTGGCTCAACCACTGCGGCAGCGTTTCTTGGAAGATGTCGATCAACTCGCGCAGCAGATCCGCATCACCGCCCGTGCTTTTGAGCGCGGCCGTCCAATCGACGAGGTGAGACGAGTTTGATTCTGGAGATTCGAGTGTCTGTGAGCCGGGTTCATTAGCCGGAACGGTTTCGGAACGCATCTCTTCATGCGGCGACGTTTCACTGCGATGGGGGGCGAAGGATTCCAAAGTCTGGAACAGCTCTTCGGTTTGAATCGGCTTGGCGACGTAAGCATCCATGCCTGCAACGAGACATTGTTCGCGGTCACCTTTCATCGCGTGAGCCGTCATGGCGATGATCGGCAAGTGGCGACCGGTCTCCTGTTCGCGGCGACGGATCTCGGCGGTCGCTTCGAGCCCGCCCATGTGCGGCATCTGCAAATCCATGAGGACCGCGTCGAAACTACCGCGTTCCAGTGCGTCCAATGCCTCAACCCCATCGCCCGCCAACGTGACTTGATGGCCCCGTTTCTCCAGCAGCCGAACCGCTAAGCGTTGATTGACGACGTTGTCCTCGGCGACCAGAACGCGCATTGAGGCCACGTTGTCGGGGCGTTGTGTGCCAATCGGGGAACCGGGCGTGGTCGCCGCGTAGCTTGACGCCGTACTTTCGCGAGACAGCACCTGGACAATCTTGTCGAATAGGTCCGATTGTGTGATCGGCTTCATGAGATAGGCGGCGATTCCCAGTTCACGGCAACGAGCGACATCACCCAAACGGCTGCCCGATGTGAGCATCATCAGCGTCGAACTGAGTAACTCCGGCCGCGAGCGAATCATTTCGGCCAACATGAAGCCGTCGGTCTCCGGCATGTGTCCGTCGAGTAAAACGAGCGGGAACGGTTCGCCGCTGGCCACCGATTCGGCCAATTCACGCAGAGCGGCAGCGGCATCAGCCACGACGGTCGGCCGCATTCGCCAGTTATGCAGAATCTCTTCCAGGATGCGGCGGTTGGTGGCATTGTCATCGACAACTAAGACTCGCAGGTTGTCGAGTTC
>JANNDA010000331.1:0-10142 GCA_031387195.1 Planctomyces sp.
GCTCCCCAAGACGCTCGACGATCTGCTGTCTCGCAGCAACACCGTCCATCACAAGATGGAAATTTATCGAGGCCGCCAAATGAAGCAGGTTCACTTCCGCAACTTCGAGCGAACAACACCCGCCGAGGCCATCATCGCCGAACCCGCCCCGGCCAATTCACTCGTTCCGCAAACCGCCGACCAATTGCCGCCCGCGTCTGCCGCGCCCAGGCTGACGATCGGCAACCCGCGAAACGCCGCCGTGCCCAGCCAAATCAAAAACTGAGCACGGTGAGAAATTCAGGCGAGCGGGGCGGCGTTAGCCCCTCGGTGCATTCGTCGCAGGACCATGAGCGAGACGGTTGGCCGCGCCCGTCAGGAAGCGGTCTCGGAATTCCGCTTCCTGACGGACGCGGCTCGGATGGCAAATCGCGGCCCCGGTATTTTGGGGACTCTCAACCGCCTGGATCGGAAAACAAACAGGCGCTTGACCGAGATGGCCGATTTTGCGGATATCTCTTCCGGGATGCTCGGAATCTTCGGACGAAATCCACGCACGGAGGCACCGCGATTTCGATGTCGTCTTTGAATCTCTTGCAGCGACCACCGAACACGGATGAGGTCGAGTTCCAGTCTCTGAAAACGAGCCTGCACACGGAGCTTGTGGAATCGCTCGACCTGGCTGCCGTGGGGAAAGTCGACAACGACTGGATGCGGCGCGAGATCCCCGAACTCGCCGACCAGATTTTGCGTCGCCGCAAGTCGAAGCTCGCGCCGGAAGTCCGCTCGCGAATGCTGGCCGAACTGGACGCCGAGGTCTTCGGATTGGGGCCGCTCGATTCACTGATGAATGATCTCGAACTGAGCGACATCCTCGTCAACAACGCGCGCGAGGTGTACGTCGAACGTCACGGGCGGCTGGAGTTGACGGACGTCATCTTTGCCGATGACGCGCATCTGCTGCGGATCATCCAACGCATCGTCAGCCGCATCGGCCGCCGCATTGATGAAGTCAGTCCGATGGTCGATGCCCGGTTGCCAGACGGCTCGCGTGTGAACGCCGTTGTTCCACCGCTGGCATTGAGGGGACCGAAACTCTCCATCCGCCGATTCGGGGCCGAGCAACTTCGCCTCGAAACCCTGTTGGCGAACGGATCGCTGTCCTACCCGATGGCGCAGTTCCTGCACGCCTCAGTCACCGCCCGCGTCGGCTTCTTGATCGCGGGCGGAACGGGAGCGGGCAAGACGACGCTGCTCAACTGCCTCTCGGCGGCGATTCCATTCGACGAGCGGATCATCACGATTGAAGACTCGGCCGAACTGCTGTTGCAACACCCGCACGTGGTTTCGCTGGAGACTCGACAGTCCAACAGCGAAGGGGCGGGCGCGGTCTCCGCACGCGAACTGGTGCGGAACAGTCTCCGCATGCGTCCCGATCGAATTCTGGTCGGCGAAGTCCGCGGCCCCGAAGCCCTCGACATGCTGCAGGCCATGAACACGGGACACGAAGGTTCGCTGGCCACGATTCACGCCAACGACACACGCGACGCTCTGGCCCGTCTGGAAATGATGGTCGCCATGTCGGGCTTCGAACTGCCGATCAAGGTCGTGCGCGAGTACGTCGCAGCCGGAATCAAACTCGTCGTACATCTCTCCCGTCTCAAGGGCGGCGTGCGCCGCGTGATGCGAGTCACCGAAATCGTCTCGGCCCAGAACGGCGAATACCAACTGCAAGACATCTTCGGATTCCGCCAGCAAGGACTCGACGAACAAGGCCGAGCCAAAGGCCATTTCTACGCGACCGGCTACATCCCCCAATGCGTCAACCGCTTCGAAGACGCAGGCATTGAAGTCTCCGACGAGCTGTTCTTGCCGGACGCTGTGACCTGTGACCTGTGACCTGTGACATGCAATCCGGCAATCTCATCGCTGTGCTCGTATTCGCCGCACTCGCTTCTGCGTGTGGGGCGGTGTCGTTGGGATTTCGCAGCGTCTGGCTGAGACGCCAACCGCTCACCGCTGTCCAGCCAGAACTTCGTCGCTTGCCTCGACTGCGTGAGGAGTCTGAATCATCGGGCCTCGTTGAGAAGTTCGATGTCTGGTTCGAGCGAACCCTCTATTTGTCAGGCTGGAGCATGACGCCTGTCGAAGGATCGCTCGCGGTGGCGCTGATCGCGCTGGCGGGGGGCGGCCTCGTGTTCCTGGCAACTGACAGTGTCCTGCTGACGATCCTGGCCGCCATCTTCCTGACAACGGTGGAGTTTGCTGGTCTGCTCACCGTCACGCGACGGCGATTGGCATTGTTCGAGTCGCAGTTTCCCACGGCGCTTGACCTGCTGGCGCGAGCCGTCCGCGCGGGCGAGAGCTTCGATCAGAGCCTAACGCTAGTCGGCGAAGCGACCGACGAACCGGTCGGCACGGAACTGCGGCGATGCGCCAAACAACTCGAACTGGGCCTCTCGGTGCCGACTTGCATGCAGGGGTTCGCGCAGCGGATAGGCTTGATGGATACGCGCATTTTCGCCAACGCCGTCGGCGTTCACCGCGAGTCGGGCGGCAACCTGCCCGGCACGCTGGAACGACTCGCCGAAGTCATCCGGGACCGGCAGAGCTATCACCGCCAATTGAAAAGCACGACCAGCGCAGGACGCCTGTCGTCGATGCTGATCACGGCCGCCGGTCCGATTCTGTTCGTCTACATGTTCGTGTTTCAACCGGAATATGGCCTCAAATTGGTGAACGATCCGCTGGGCCAGTGGATGCTCGCCGTCGCCGTGGTGACGCAGGTCATCGGGATCGTGTGGGTGCTGAGACTGTTGAAAGCCGATTACTAGATATTGTGGAGCGACGCTCCGCGTCGTGCCACATTGCGGCTTCGCCGCGTTATCAATTCTCAATCGTCGGTTGAGGTCGCTCATGACTTGGTGGCAATCCTGGCTTCCCGCTCAATTGAGTCCGATTCAGGTCAGCCTGCTAGTGATGGGAACCTTCATCGCCATTGCGCTGCTGATTCTGATGGTCGGCTGGATGCTGATCGGTTGGAGCCGAAATCGTCTGCCGGAAACCGAACAGATCGGCAGCCGCCGACCGCTCGCGTTCGGCGCGTTGACGGAGGCGCTGGCCGGAGTCTTTCCGATCAGTGAAAAAAAGAAGGTGACGCTGCACAAGGAACTCATCGCGGCCGGCTACTACCATCGCCAAGCCTTGGCAGAGTACCTGAGCATCCGCAACGCGGCGGCGATCGCCTGGCTGATCTTCACCGGCTGCGCCGTCGTGCTGTTGGCCGATCCCCAGGAGAACCTCACATCGCAAATCCTGATCGTCGCGGGCGTGGTCTTCGGCTGTCTGATCGCCATCCCGCGTATCGTGCTCAGCTCACAAGCCGAATCGCGACGCAACCGCATTCGCGACGCCCTGCCCGATGCGCTCGACATGATCAACATGATCGTGACCGGCGGCCTCACGCTGCGTCCGGCGATCCAGCGCGCCCAACGCGAATTGCGTCACGCACATCCCGACCTGGCCTGCGAATTGTCGCTGATCGACTTGCAGGCCGAAGCCGGCTCGCTCGATCACGCGCTGAGGCAGTTCGCGGCACGCGTCAACATCCCCGACGTGACGGTGCTGGCCACGATGGTTCGCCACGCCGAACACCTGGGAGGCAGCGTCTCCACCGCTTTCCGCGAATTCTCCGACGGCATCCGCCGCACTCGCCGACAACTGGCCGAGGAACGGGGTAACAAGGCGGCGGTCAAACTCCTGTTCCCCACAGTGCTGTGCCTGACTCCACCGATCTACATCCTGCTCCTCGGCCCCGCCGCCATCGAGATGAAGAACTTCATCCAAAAAGAAAACAACCCCGGCGGCGTCCTCAACCAAAGCATCAGCCCCACCCCCACCCGCACCGCGACCCGTCAGACTCCGCGCAGGGGCCTTGCGACGTCTCCCGATTCGGTCTCGAACTAACTTCCAAAGAACGGCGATCTGTCGCTCGAAGGCCCATGCGGTCGTTGTGTTTCAGATTCTGGTCCATCGGACTTCGGAGTGGGTAATGGTCTAAACGAGTTGTCTTGGGTCGATGTCGAGTCCTCCACAATGGAAGTAGATGGCAGTGATGAAGCTGTGCAAGTTTCGATAGCCGGCGGCCCGTCGTTTGAGGGACATGATTTTGCTGTTGAGTCCCTCGGAGACGGCGTTGGTGATGTGATGGCGGCAGTAGTTCACGATGTTGTTCAAGCGTTTGCAGATCATCTGGGCGACCTTTTTGATCGGTTCCAGTCGGCTGCGGATGGCCCACGAGTACCTGCCCTGGAAGAACTCGCGAGCAGCGGCGGGGGTCGCGTGATGCACTGCTTTCAACATCTACGCAGGAGTCGAAAGACCGAACAGTGGGATCGTTTGGTGCTGCGTGGAGTCATGGGGCGCGGTTTCTTGTTGACGGCTTTCACCCAACGCTCGGACCATTCGGGTTTGAGGATGTGATGCAGGCGTGTCGTTAAGGACTTCGTCGGCAAGGGCTGGAAGAAATCCAACGACACGACCGCGCGGCGTTCCAGCACGGACCACGTTGTCAGTTGCTCGCGGGCATCCACGAATAAGTTTTCCAAGGAGATCGTTTCGCAGTCACGTCGCTGGTGGTTGGCCACGTAGCCTCGGATCGTTTGCAGGACGTTGTACAACAGCAGGCAGAAGGAGAATTGAAAGATGGTCGCTTGGGGCGTGCCACCGATCAGGCCCTTCAAGCCGAAGACTTCCGTGACTTGTTGAAACACGCGCTCGATGCCCCAGCGTTCGCGGTAGAGTTCCAGCAACTCGGTGGCGGGGAACTCCGGCGACGAGAGCAGGTCGGTCACCAGGATCACGTCTTCCTCGGCGGGACGGCTCAGAGTCACACGACGCACGTAGCGTCGCAGTTTGTGAGTGGCCGCTCCGAGCCAGCCCCACTCTTCCAAAATCGTGCGTCCCTGAGCATCGCGGGAATGACGGAGAGCTCGGTCAGGGTCGCGATGAAAGCCGCATTTCGGGTGATAACGCACGAAAAAATGATCGTTTTCGGCAGTGAACTCCGTGAACCGTCGTAGGTCGGCGAAGCCCCGATCGGCGAGCCACAGACGCAGGCCGGACACGCGTGACCGCACGACCGGTAACAGGTGCGGAACAAACCGCGCGTCATTCGCGTCGCCGTCCGCCTCGGCATGAAACGCGATCGCCAAACCTGTGGCGTACTCCAACGCGACGAGTGTTCGGCCTCCCAACAATCCTCCGGCGACGCCGCGCAACGGTTTGAGCCGCTTGGCTACGCGCTTGATCGCCTTGCCATCCAGGATCACCGTGGCAAACTTTCGCAGACTGGGTGGCGCGGTGCGGCGAGCCTTCGCCGGGAAGAGTTCTCGCAACGGATCGCTCCGATCCGCGAGAAAGGCTTGGCTCAAGCCGATGGGAAGCCGTCCCAACTTGCCGTACACGGCCGCAATCGACGTCGACAGTTCGCCCGCTTCCTGAGCCCGCATAAAAATGCGATACCCACTGCCCCCCGCTTCCAACAACACGTCACCGATTAACTGCACCATCTGCGGAAACGTCAGCACACTCTCGTAAGTTCGTCCGCGATGCTCATCAAACAATTGCTTCAACAGTTCCTCGTCGGTCACCCGCGGCAACAATCGCAACGCCACTTCTGCCAACGGCAATGCCGCCACCAATTCCGCTGTCCCGCTCGCATCCATGCTTGGCTTCCTTGCCAGAAAACACTCAGGTCATCGTCGAAACCATCTCGAATCCCGTGAGTTGTGAAAAGCCAAGATGTTGAAAGCAGTGGCGTATAGACTCCCTGCTCGGAGATACGCGAAACTTTTTTTAAGACGAATGTCCTCCCTTTTTCAGTTACTAGGAGACGCCGTCTTGGTCAAGTGTTTTTGAAAAAACTTGAGCGGCCGCAGGAGGCTGCGGACTCACAGCCAAAACGCCGGACCAAGAAAAGTTCCCGGACCGTGAAGTCCAGCAATCGTCCCGCAAAAAAGTCGACACCGAAAAAAAACGAATCGTCGACAATGATCTCCTGTTTGGTGTTGCCTCGTTGGTTCTCACTCGTCTTGATGACGGTCTGCGAACTGCCGTCCATGATTAGACCGGTCTTGATCGTGTACGAGGCTGAATCTCTTGGAAGAGTGCTTGGCGATTTGCGGTCACGATTTGCCGTCTGGCGCTTGATGAGCAGGCTGACCCGAGTCGGATAGCCGCTCCAATGCCTCGCGCTTCGTGTCCATACCTAAGTGCGTGTACTGCTTTGTCATGGTCAGGGTCGCGTGTCCGAGAAGCTCCTGAACCATGAGCGGGTTGATCCCCTCTTCCTGCGCGCGGCTCGTAAACAAATGCCGTAGGTTGTGGGCACGAGTGAAGTGAGAGCAGCCGATCTCTTCGGTGAGTTTGCAAAACTCCAATTGCACCCGCTTCACTGGTATCTGTCCCATGCGACGACAGTAGGCCGTGACCGTCCGCCGCCGATCCTTGTCCGTTGTTGCCGGATTCTTCTCGGTCAAGTCGTCGGCCAGTTTGTTGAGCTTCTCGCGAAACGCGCGGTCCGAACCAAACGCCGCGATCGGCTGTTTCAGACCGCTCGCAAAGTCTTCGTTCAAGAACACGAATCCGGCCTGGCGATCACCGATTCGCTGCTCGAACACAGCTTTCATATCGCGTGTCAGCGGCAACTGCCGGCGTCGCGCCGTCTTCACCCGCCAGTGCAACTCCGGCTTCGAACAGATCTGGATGGTGCCGGCCACAAGATCGATGTTCTCAATGAGCAGGTTCGTCAGTTCACCCACACGCAGACCGTAATTGACCAAGGTCTGAAAGATCCCGCGCTGCCAGTCATTGCTGGCCGCAAAGAACAATCGCTGCTGCTCAGCCGTGAAGATTGGAAGCCCCTCATCGGGAGCATCCATGTCGCGGAGGTTGTCGATTGGAAAACGGCTGAATGCGTTTTCGGCGTAAGGTGGCAACATGCGCCGCCGAGCGGCTCAATTGAACGCAGTCCGGCAGGTACTGAGGATGAACTTCACTCCGCCCACGGCGTAGACCGTTCGCTTGCCCTTCGTGGCCCCGTTCCGCGTGCGGGTTTGGCTCCGCAACCAGCGGACGAAGTCTTCCGAGGATGGGCTGTATTCCTGGATGGTGATGGCACCGGCCTGAGAATCATGACTGTGCTTCGCGGCCGGGGCCGGCATACCAATCCTCGTAATGGCTCGCGAGATTCGCATCAGCAAACGGGTTTGTGGTGTGCGTCATGCTGGCTGCCAATCGCCGAGGAGACAATGAGCGTGGCGGTCTCACTTCGGCGGCGAATCTCCGTCGCGGGGGTTGATCGGATGTTCGCCAAGCGTTCCGACAAAGGGCAGCAACAGGATTCCCGGCAGACGTTCCACCTGGCGTTCGTCGCGGTGCTAGGTGATGCCGATAGTCATGTCGATGTGGCCTGCGGCGGGCTGCCGTCGCAACGTGGTTGCGGTCGAAAGCCGGTCAGTCTGATTGATCCTCAAGTCGGTCCCAGATTACGCCGAAAATGGGGAGCGGTCGAAAATGTCAGCCGTCGTGGTCGCGACTGGGAAACTTTCGCATGGCCTCATCGCCGAGTGCCCGCGTGAGACGCTCACGCAGGTCGCCCTGTGCTCGTAGCAACCGCACTTTGACGTTGGCCACAGTGAGTCCCAGAGCCTCGGCCGTCTCTTTGACCGACAGCACCTCGACGTCCCGCAGCACGAACACGACGCGATACTTCTCCGGCAACTGGTCCAGCGCGGCTTCGATCAACTGCCGCACCTCGCGCTGCCGAGCCAACCGCGCCGGTTTATCGCACCACTGAGCGATGAACGCCGGATACGGCTGCGCGGCATCATTGTCGGCCTCATCTCTCGTCGCTGTGTCGATTGACTCGGCGTTCCATCTGACCGTACCGGTAGTACGCCGCGCAGGCTCCCTCGGAAGAGACCATTGGTGCTCCCAACGGCGTCTCCGGGACACAGCTCACGCCAAAGTGACGGCACTCCGGCGGCTTGATGCGGCCGGCGAGAACATCGGGAGCGCGGCACTCGTTGAACAGACAGGGACGCGGCTCGATGACACCGGAACGCTGAGTCGCGTCGAAGCGTTGCAGTTCGGGACGCAACCGCAAGACTCCGCGCGGAACAATTCCGAAGCCGCGCCACGGGCCGTCTTTGATCGCGTAGGCTTGCTCGATCACACGCTGTGCGTCTGCGTTGCCAGAGCGACGAACGCTGCGGCCGT
Organism: Planctomyces sp.; assembly: GCA_031387195.1. Lineage (GTDB taxonomy): Bacteria > Planctomycetota > Planctomycetia > Planctomycetales > Planctomycetaceae > SXKJ01. Next base: position 8,260 of record JANNDA010000331.1, read on the forward strand.
AACAGTTCGTTACCTCCACGCGGCCAGCTTCCAGTTGAGTCACGCATTCACGAATACCGACCAGCAAATCCACCGGTTCAAATCCGGTGACGGCGACGGGCACTTGGAACTCGCGCACGAAATCGTCATACGCGGCGAAGCCGGTCACCGTGCAAACGTGGCCGGCGGCCAGGAAGCCTTGTACGCGGTTGTCGGACGCGCCCATCAGCAATTCCATCGCTGGCAGCACGCGCACATGCGAGACGATCAGGCTGAAGTTCGCCAATCCCAACCGCTCCGCTTGCAACACGGCGAGCGCCGTGGTCGGAGCAGTCGTCTCGAAGCCGACCGCGAAGAAAATGATCTGCCGTTGCGGCTCACGTTGCGCGAGGGCGACCGCATCCAGCGGCGAATACACCATGCGGACATCCGCCCCGCGCGTCTTCGCATCGAGCAAGCTGCCGGCGTTGCCCGGCACGCGCAGCATGTCTCCGAAGCTGCTCAGGATGACTTCTGGCCGTTGAGCCAACTGGCAGGCGAGGTCGATGTCTTCGGCCGGAGTCACGCAGACCGGGCAACCTGGCCCGTGAATCAACTCCACGACCTCAGCCAACGCCGCGTCGATGCCGTTCCGCAACAGACTATGCGTCTGACCGCCGCAAACTTCCATCAGCACCCAACGGCGAGTCGCTCGTTGCCGAATGTCGTCCACCAATCGCCGAGCCACTTCCACATCACGAAACTCATCGACCAGCTTCATGGCGACGCCTCCTCGCTCGATGCGGATAGATTTCGATGCTCATCCAAAATGTGCTGCGCCTCGTCGGCATCGACCCGGCTGATCGCGACTCCCGCATGGACAATCACGAACTCGCCGATTTCCGCTTCCGGCACACACGCCATGTGACACACACGCCGCACTCCTTCAAACTCAATCTCCGCGCGCGCGAACAACGGTTCGCGATCCAACCAGCGAACAACTTTTCCAGGCACGGCCAGACACATTTCAATCACTCCCTTGCGCAACATCACGATCAAGAATTGGGGTTCACTAAATCAGCCGCAGGGCGCTAGCGCCCTGCGGCTGATCGAGTTCGCGCGAATATCAATCTGAAGATCAATAAACGACGCGGCGGAGCTGCAACCAATGTGGCACGACGATAAGAATTTGAAAACTAAGTAGGACATTCGTCCGAAACATCTCATTCAGGGCCGCGTGGGGTATAACCGGAATTATTCCTGGACTACTCATCGTGGAAGCGGCGTGCCACTATGTAACCCGCAGCGTCAGTAAGGGCGAACCGTTGCAACGCCCTCGCTGATGCTGCGGGTTACATTCGGGACAGGAATAATCCCAGCGAATCGCTGGCAAGTCACCACCTTGAAGACATGACAACACAGATTGCCCATGCCCTCGATCACAAATATCGCTGCTTACAAGTTTGCCACGCTCACAGATCTCAAACCGTTGCGCGATCGCTTGATTGCTCAAAGCAAAGAGTGGGGGCTGAAAGGGACGATTCTACTCAGCACCGAAGGGATCAATCTCTTTATGGCCGGGCCTGGCACGGAGATTGATCTGTTGCTGGCGGAACTGCGGGCCGTGCCGGGGCTCGAAGAATTGCAGCCGAAGGTCAGCGAGAGTGAGCAGCAGCCGTTCTCGCGCATGTTGGTGAAGATCAAGAAGGAAATCATCTCGTTCGGCGTTGATGGGATCGATCCGGTGCGACGCCCATCGCCGAAGCTCGCGGCTAGTGATTTGAAGCAGTGGCTTGATGAAGGTCGGCCGGTGACGTTGCTGGATACTCGCAATGATTACGAAGTGAAGCTCGGCACGTTCAAGGGCGCGCTCATTCCCAACATCAACACCTTCCGCGAATTCCCCGATGCAGTTAGAAAGCTGC
>JANNDA010000345.1:0-2864 GCA_031387195.1 Planctomyces sp.
CGCGTACGATTGACACGTCACCTGATACGGGTTGACCGACAATCCCAAGAAGGCACTCGCCACGCTGGGGACGGAAACTGTCTTGCGTGTCCGAATTCCAAAGGCATCACCACCGGTAACTGTTCCGTTGATGGTCACTTCGGAGCGTTCGAGGCTGATTGTGGCCAAGATGCCGGAGAAGGCCGAACCGCTCACGCTGCCAGACACAACGGTCCCCGCGAACTCGCCGCCCTTGTCTGTCGAGGCACCCGCCCCGCCCGTCACTCCGTTGGCGAAATCAGTATCGACACCAAAGGCGAACACGTCGCCACTCTCAAAGCCAGAGAACACCCAGCGAAACGCGGTCCCTGTCACATCGGGCGGATCGGAAAGCGCCGCCGCTGGTGCAGCTCCTGGCGGAACATTGTAGGTCGCCGAACTCACTCCAAATGTGGCGAGCGGTGAGACGCAGCCGGACAACAGCAGGCTCGTGGCGTTCGTCGTGGGAGGCGCGCCGCGGTAATAGATGGTCGGCGGCTTGCGAGGATCTCCCACGTTGTAGCCAGAGTTGCCATCGTTGGACGGCGGCGGGTTTCGCAGGTCGAAGAAACGAACTCCCGCGCCCGGCAATGTGAACGTCAAGTTATTCAGAGTCAGTGCGGGATTGGAGGTGGTGAATGACTCCACTCGGAATGCCGAATCGCGTTCAAAGGTGTCGTTGTTTCCGCCGTCGCAGATGGTCTCCGTGTCCACGGCGATGACGAGCGTGAATGACCCACTGACACACGCTGGTGTTCCCTGACAGTCAAAGGTGAAACCGCCCGCTCCGTCGCTCATCGTGCCCAGCAGAATTTCCGCCGTCGCCGAGGGAGCCGGGTTGCCGTTGTTGCAAGCTCCTTCGACCGTCGAGAGCGAATACTGCGTCCCCAGAATCGTGTTCGTCGTGAATGCGTCCTGAGCGTCGAGCCGAGCCTGCGAGGTACTGCTCCCTTCGCCCCAGGTCTTTGCTCCAGAAAGTGCTCCCGCGTCGAGCGCGTTCTTCAATTCTGTCCGAGCGACCCACAGATTGCCGGCATCAATCAGCATGACCAACAACGTGAGCAACACGGGCATCGACGACAGCACCCAGATCGTGGCGATGCCGCGACGCGCAGTCACCCGAAGCGCCAGCGAGGGCGAACGCTTCACCAGACTTCGAGTTCTCATTTGTGACAACATCGCTGATCACCTCGGCAACCTGCAAAAATAATCTCAAATTTCCTGACACTAACGAATTCCAGGTGTCTCGAATTTCGCCCCGAAGGGGCATCACTATGCCAGCCCAGGCCAACGGCCTGGGTGACGGTCGTGCGAACCCAACATAGCCCCAACGGGGCGGTACTAATCGGCGTTGACCATCGTTGACTCGGTTGTTTCGACGCGGCGCAATCTAGGCTCTGTCCCGCAAATGGTAGAGACCTCGTAGGACGGGCACTCTTGCCCGTCATTTTGCGGTGATTCGACGGGCAGGAGTGCCCGTCCTACGGATTAGCCTAGTGTCGCCCCTTCGGGGCTAGATGATCATCACGGATATTTCTTCCCCAGGCCGATGGCCTGGGCTGACATGGGGCTGCCCCTTTGGGGCGGAGACCATTGCACCTGGAATTCGTGATTCTCCGAAAAACTTCATTCACAACACCCGCCTCACTCGCACCTGCAACGTCCGAGTCGTACTTCCTCCGCATGGATCCGTAGCGGTCAGATTCACGAAATGATCGATGTCGGGATCAAGCACATTGTTCGGCACATCAAAGCTGGCACTAAACGTGGCTCCCGCTCCCGCGCTGGCGGGAGCGCCCGTCTTGGTCCAGGTCAGCGTCAGTCCCGCGAACGGAGTTTCCAAGTCGGTCGTCAAGTTGCCGTCAAACGTCAGGCTGATCGGATCGGGAGCGATGGCTCGATTGACATCCAGTCGAATGAAGTTCGTGGGCGGAGTCGTCACGGGCGTTGGTCCACCGATCCCAAACGCGACTCCCGCTGGCAATGTTTGCAGCCGCAGGATCGTCGCGGGAGCGGAGTTGTTGGTCTCGACTCGATACGTCGTCGAGTGGCGGACGATCAGCCCAGTGAAGTCGTAGCCCAGAGTGCTCAGCAGGTTCGGCACATTACCCGTTAGCGGCACGCAAACGGTGACGCGAACGTAAGCCTCACCCTGAGGAGGCTCACCAGCCGGGAGGACTCCGGGACCAGTCGCGTTGCAGGTGCATGGCGTCGCGGTATCAACTTGCGACGGATTATTGACGCAAGCGTTGTGCTCGAGCCGTACCTCACACGAGGCCGTTAGTCCGGCGTTCGCCAAAAAGATGTCGATCCGACTTTGCAGGTTATTGACGGTTGCCGTTTGATTGATGTTGCTGAGATTGGGTGAGACGGCAAACGCGCGCGTCACTTCGGAAGCGATCTTCGCTCCGTGGCGGCTGGCCAAGGCGACCTGTTGATTGACCTGCTGCATCAGCGCGAACTCGACCACCGCCATCAGTGCGGTCATTAAGACCGGCAGCCAGATCAACAACTCCACGATCACGACCCCGCGACGACCTAGTTGGCCGGTCAGGGGTGAGTGTTGAGTGGTTCCAAGTCGAGAGCGGTTCATACCTCGATTCATTGCAGCATTCGTGCCGACCTCATCCCGCGCTGTGAGACCCCTTGTTACGCCGGAATTTTGCACCGCAACTGATAACCAACTCGCCCGCCTGGGAAACAGTCGCATCCGACGGTTTACATTCTGGCGTGCGGCGGCTCGCCGCCGCCCTCCTTCAAAGCGGTCGTTGACTCTCGATCGAGTGAAAGTGTTCGCCGTGAGAAGCGACGTTCAAAAGTCCTCTTTCACGACGACGTCACTCGGC
>JANNDA010000356.1:0-4188 GCA_031387195.1 Planctomyces sp.
CGTTTTTAGACTCCGTGAACGATTACGCGAGCGCGTGGCCGGCCATCAGTCCGCCGCCGCTGACTTGGCAGAGGAAATGCGAAGCCGTGCGGTTCTGCCGGTGCAGTTCGGCGACGATCTCAAGACCTCCCACGCCGTTGCCGGCGATGACGTGCGGGTCGTCATACGGAGACGCTTGCATGGCTGCTTCAACTTCAGCGATCTCGCGCGTCAACCGATCTCGTTCGCCGGTCTCGTGATCGCGGGTGACGTCGTAAGTGCGGATCTCCGCGCCGAACGACCGAGTCAGATCGAACTTCACACGCGGGGCGCTCTCCGGCATCACGAGGATGACTCGCTTGCCGTACCGCATCCCGGCGAACGCGATCCCCGACGCGAAGTTGCCCGACGAATGAGCCGCAACCGGGCGCGATCCGATGCGCTCCAGGTTGTTCGCCATCCAGTTCAGGGCACCGAACAGTTTGAATGATCCCGAGGGAGTCCAACCGTAGTCCTTCAGCCAGACTCGGCGACTGGGCGGCAAGCCGAGTTCTTTCTCCAGCGCATACGACCGGATCAACGGCACGGGAGAAACATGCTCGCGAATGACGGCTTCGGCTTCACGGATGTCGTGAATGGTGGTGATGCGAATCGACATGGTGGGTGTGTCCTAGCGTTGAGCAGGCATGCGGGGAAGTCTTGTGAGGCATCAACGTCTGGCTGGGACGTGGTAGAAATATAGAAAATGGAAAATCCGACTGAAGCGTCCCCAGACGCAACTCGCAGCATTGGATGAAATTGACAATGGATTTTGGGAAGTTTTCGGGAAGTGGGAAGAACATAGCGGACGAGGAAAAGGTGTCAGGGGGGAGGAACCGTTTCCGGGTGAAAAGTCCATATTTGGTTGCTGACACCGTTTTCCCCCTCTGGATGAGCCGCGAGCCTTCGACCTCGTCCAGCGGCTCGAACGCCAGAAGCAAACCGCCGCCGGAATGGACCCGACGCAACGCGCCCGTCTGATCAAGCACGACTCCAAACGGATCAGCCAGCTTGCCGGAAAAGTCTTCGACGCGAGATCCTCGACGCGCGGCAAGATCATCGAGAGCTACCGCCTGTCCGTTGTCGCGCATCCTCCGGAGAAACTGCTCGGCAGCATCCTCGATCCCAGCGCCGACATTCAGCCCGGCTTCAAACCCTACAACGGCACGCTGAGTACGGGCCTGCAACTCCACGGCCTGCTCGCCGCCGAGACCGCGAACAGTGTCGTGCTGAAACTCGCCGACGACCGCGAAGTGATTAGGATTGTGGCCCGCCGAGCGTTCGGCGGAAAAATCAACACCGACCTGCGCCGCTGGCGGACCAGTGGGCCACTTTGAAACCAGAGTCACCGCTCATGAAACTCATCGCCATTATTTGTCTGCTCGCAATTGGTTTTGTTGACCTCTCGCACGCCGCCGATGCGCCGCGCAAGCCCAACATCGTCGTCGTCCTCGTGGACGACATGGGCTTCTCGGACCTCGGCTGCTACGGCAGCGAAATCCCGACGCCGAATCTCGACCGACTCGCGGCGGGCGGCGTGCGGTTCACGCAGTTCTACAACACCGCGCGGTGCAGCACGACGCGGGCGGCGCTCATCACGGGGCTGTATCCGCATCAAGCCGGCATGGGCTGGCTCGATGGAAAGGTGGAGCCGAAGTCGCGCGGCTTTCACGGCAAGCTGCTGCCGCGCTGCGTGACGATCGCGGAAGTGCTGCGCGACGCGGGTTACTTCACCGCGATGACGGGCAAGTGGCACATGGGCCAGCAGAACGGCACGCCGCCGTGGGAGCGCGGCTTCATGCGCTCGCTTAACTCGAAGTTCGGCGAGGTGTATTTTCCGAAGGAGGACGACAAGCCCGGCACGAAGATGCTCTACCTCAACGGCCGCGAGATTCCGAAGGACTCGCCGGAGATCGGCCAGGGCGAATGGTATTCGACCGACCTGTTCACCGACTGGGGGCTGAAGTTCATCGACGAGGCGCGTGCGGAGAAGAAGCCGTTCTTCCTCTACATCGCACAAGGTGCCGCGCACTTCCCGCTGCGCGCACCGGCGGACGTGATCGCCAAGTATCGCGGCAAATACATGGCCGGCTGGGACAAGCTCCGCGAGCAGCGGCACGCAAAGCAAAAGCAACTCGGCGTCATCGACCCAAAGTGGCCGCTCGCGCCACGCCCGGCAGAGTCGCCCGCATGGGACTCGCGCACGGCGGAGCAGAAGGATCGCTTTGATCAAATAATGGCCGTCTACGCCGCGATGATTGATCGTATTGATCACTCGATGGGCACACTTGTCGCGGGCCTCAAGGAGCGCGGCGAACTCGACAACACGGTCATCCTGTTCCTGCACGACAACGGCGGCAACGCCGAGGGCGGCCCGCCGGGAGTCACGAAAGGCGATGGCCCCATCGGCAATCCACAGAGCTATGTGTTGCTCGGGATGAACTGGGCGACGCTCTGCAACACGCCGTTCTCGCGCTACAAGCACTTCACACACGAGGGCGGCATTAGCACGCCGCTCATCGCGCACTGGCCTGCGGGCATCGCGGTGTCACGCAACGGTGCGCTGGAAAAGCAGCCCGGCCATCTCGTCGATGTGATGGCGACGTGCGTCGATCTCGCCGGCGCGAAATATCCCGCAGAGTTCAAAGGCAACGTGATCGAGCCGGTGCAAGGCGTGAGCCTGCGTCCCGCCTTCTCGGGCGAATCACTCGGCCGCAAGCAGCCGATCTTTTGGGAACACGAAGGCAACAAAGCCGCACGCGACGGCCAGTGGAAACTCGTCAAGCGACACAAGCAACCGTGGCAGCTCTTCGACATGAATGCCGACCGCACCGAGCAGCACGATGTGATCAAAGACCATCCCGATATCGCCTCACGACTCGAAGCCGCGTGGAATGCCTGGGCACAGCGCAGCTACGTCGATGAATGGAACGGTCCCGATCACACCGATTGGGGGCAGGACATCAAGGCCACGGTTCGGGCCGACGATGGTCCTAAGACTTAGACAGCCAAAAATCGGTCAATGAAGACGGCAAGAGACAATAAGGCGAACGGCAGATGAAAACTTACCAGACAATTTGCCGCGCGCTAGCCCCGGTTCTCGAACTAACCGGACGCTAGCGCGTTCCGGCTGATTTCAGTACATTTTCTCCTGCCGTTCGCCTAACAGAACCAGGACGCGAAGCATGAAACGCAGCGTCCTGTTCATCATCGTGGAGACCAGGGCTGGGGGATGTGTAGTATCATGGCAGCCGCATTCCGACGCCGAACTTGGACCGTCTCGTGCGCGAAGGAGTGGAGCAAACCTACGACTCGATGCAGAAGCCGAAGCGTCCGAAAACACAGACTCCAGATTGATTCAGTAAGGCTGCCCATGAAACACATCCTCACATTCATCGTCACCCTGCTGCTGGCTCCGCAGGTCCCGCTGCACGCCGCAGGCACACCAGCGTCAAAGCCCAACATCCTCGTCATCCTCGCCGACGATCTCGGCTATGGCGATGTGCAGTGCTACAACCCCCAGCACGGCAAAATCAAAACACCGCACATCGACAGGCTCGCGGCGCAGGGAATGCGATTCACCGACGGGCACACGTCGTCTGGTGTGTGCTCACCGACTCGCTATGCGCTGCTCACGGGGCGCTATCATTGGCGTTCGCGGTTACAGCAGGGCATCGTGCCGGTGTGGGGTGAGGCGCTCATCACGCCGCAGCGGCTGACCGTCGCGGGACTCGCGAAGCAGCACGGCTACGGCACCGCGTGCATCGGCAAATGGCATCTCGGTCGCGACTGGCCCATCACCGACGAGCAGCGTCCGTTCTTCAAGAGTCTCGGCGGACAACCCGGCGGCGGTGGCAAAGTGGTAAGCGAGGTGACCGACGCGCATCGCGATGCGTGGCGGCAAGTGTTCTCGCAGCCCATTCCCGGCGGGCCGACGACATGCGGCTTCGACGAATACTTCGGCACCGACGTGCCGAACTGGCCGCCGTATTGTTTCATCGAGAACGACCGCACCGTCGGCATCCCGACCGTGCTGTTGCCCGCTACGAAACTCGCCGGCAGCCAGGCCAGCTACCAAGGCCCCGCGCTCAAGGACTGGCAGCTCGAAGCCATCCTGCCCACACTCGGCGACCGTGCGTGTTCATTCATCACGCGCACGGTGAAGACGAA
>JANNDA010000366.1:0-5729 GCA_031387195.1 Planctomyces sp.
CAAAAGACGCCAGACGCATTGCTTCCGTAACAGGCTCTCGAACCAACTCGAATTGCTTTTGGCTTGGCTCTCGAATGTGAAGTGGGACCGATTCAGCGTGTCCCTGGTTCTCAAGGCAGATGGCGGCGGATTCGGAATGGACTTCTCCAAGAGCGGCGGTGAGAGCCGGGATTCCTTGTCGAAGTTGCCGTAGATCAAGCGTGACCGAATTCGATCCCATTGCAACGAATCTTTCTCTGTGAGGCTGCCGTGAAGTCAATCGAATCGAAACCTCTTGTTCCACCCGCCTCAATTCTTAGGCGCATTCGCCAGCCGCCATCGTTCCGCCGCTGATTGCTGGCAACATCCGAGGATCGTAGGATCGTCGCTCGGAGCAGACAACGAGATGAACGACGAATGGACCGGCTCACCGAGAACGGCTGAGAGCGACCAAGTGGAATCGGCAAAGAGACAGCAGCATGACGATCACGACAGCGGCGACGCCCGAACAAGGGCAGATGGTCAGCGTCCGGTCACGCAACTGGATGGTGACAGACGTTTCTGCCAGCACGTTGCCGCCAGCCCGTTTGTAGACAGGTTTGGAATCGCCTCAGAATCTTCTCACGTTGTCGTCGGTGGAAGATGACGGACTCGGCGAAGAACTCAATGTCATTTGGGAGCTTGAACCGGGGGCCAGAGTTGTTGAGAAGGTGGCCCTGCCTGAACCCTCCACATGAAATCTGCGAGGAACTGCGAGACCTGTTGGAAAGAATCTACTTCAGCCGTCACCTAGACCTGCGGGGACTCGAATTGGACCCCGTTGAATTGCAGATGACGATGGTGGGTGGTGTCGTGGGTTTTGGCGTGATGGAGAGCAATCAATTCCTTCGACGTGCTGAAACCATTGAGCGGTTGTTGGTGCGCACGGTTGAACGTAAGCGAGGGATGACGTTCCGAGAAAGCGGTGGTCCGACGAAAGAAACAACCAAAGATTTTGAAGTGTATTTTTCAACTGGCGTCGCAGCGAGCTACGCAATCACAGTTCGACTTGGAAGACCTCAACGCCAAAAGCTGCTGGAGTTCCCTGAGCAAGTGCTGCCCACCGCTGTAATCGAAGAAGTCCTTGTGTGCCTCGAAGATTTTGGGGCTGGACGAGTCGAAGCACTCCGTCAGCGAATTCCCAACGAGGCATATTTCAACAACTTCGCTGGGTTGGCAAAAAAGATTGCCCCTGATGGCGACAAGATAAAAACTGTCGGCTTCACTTCATCGAAAGGGGATGAGAAGCACACCGTTGCACTGACTTCACCGCCACTCGAAGTCTGGAGGCCGAAGGTCGATACGGGAAAGACTGTCGAGTTTATTGGCAGAATCCGTGCTGCTGATGAGACATCGAAGACAAAATCTCATCCGATGTTTTGCGTCGAAGACGATACAGGAAATGTCTCGCCCCGAATTCAAGTGCTACCTGGAGTGCTTCAGGACATCGTGAAGCCGTATTGGGGCGAGTTAGTGCGAGTGACTGCGACAAAGCCCAAGCGGGGCGGTCACAAAATGGTGGATATCGACCCAATCGAAGCCACACCATCGGAGGACGGAGCAGAACGATACCCGCAGCACGCGAGCAATCCGCGCGTTCTGTCGCATTCGTCGATCCACGTCGGGCCGCCGCTTCACTGTTGAAGGACTTGTTCGTGCCGCCATCATCCTGCCGCTGTTCGGAGTCTTGGTGTTCATGTCGCGTCAGAATAGTGGAGACCGCTGACAGAGATGGGTCAGACGTGCTCGCTCGGCTGGTGAAAAGAGCGCGGCCGGCTTGAGACAATCGCAACGTAATCCTCCGTGCGACTGGTCCCGAAGCCGGCCTTCTCAAGGTGTGCGTTGCACCGGACTCAGCTTGCTTGCTCGAAGATCCATGAATGAGCCAAGTCAATCACCTTGCCGAGCAACAGCAAGTCGTCGCGACCGAAACTTTCGGTCTGCTTCCATTCGTCGCCGTCCTTGTAGATGCGGCAGACGTTGACGTTGTACCGCACGCCGGCGTCCGTCTTGTTCGCCCAAATCGTTGCCTTGACGCCCCCCAACCGAACTTCGTGAGCGGGCTTGTTCTTCGCATTCGCCATGACCGTAACCTTTCTGAAAGTGATGTGACCTGGCTATCTCGCTTCTAAAACGTCCTATCCCGTTGACCAGCGCAACGCTTGCCGATCGGCTGCCAGAATCTGACCAGTCTTGTGAAAGAGGTAGTCTTTCAGTCGGTCGATCAGCATTTGTTCGGCGCGGGTGAACCAGCGTCGTTGGTCACTCAGCAATTCGATGATCCCCGAATAGCTGAGTTCACCCACGAACGGTCCCTTGGGCAGTCGCGACAACAAGTGCCCGTTCGGAATGGCTTGCCTCAGTTGGTCCGGGTCGCGGTATTGCTGAACCAACGGATTTCCCGATCGCGGGCTGACTAGCAGCAACACGAAGTCGCGCGGTGGCATCTCGAAGAGTCGGTCCTCATCAAACCAACCGGTCTGCCACAGTCCGACGCGAGCATTCCGAATCAATTGGTCGGACGGAAATCCATGCGAACCATTGTTGTTGACCGTCGTGCTTGAAAGCGCCGAGCCGTACTTCATCTCCACAAACACGGTCGTGGCTGGATTCTCCCACGAGATGGCGACATCAACCTCGGTGGCACCTTCGTCCCAAGTCATCAGGTGACGCGGAAATGCCGGTTGCTTCTGCCAAACTTCGATCCGTAGTTTGTGAAACACTTGCCGCCGAAATCGCGGCGCGCCCAAAGCTCGGTTCAAAAAGTCCGGTAACCACCAGCGGGGGTTGAGAATGCTCAGCGTGCCAAACAAGTGCCCCGTCACGACATCTTCGCTGCTCGGACGGACGATCAAGGGACACCGGAGTTGTCCAGCACGAGCGAGTTCACACAGACACCCGCCCTTGCCATTCAACTCGGTGAGCATGTCGCGGTCTCCCTCAGTTCTTCGAGTGGGACAAACGCCTCAACAGGTTTGGAATTTCGTCCCCAATCTCGGCACGGTTGCCGGTACGGGCACGTCGAACAATTCATGGGACTCTCGATCGGATAGAAGACGTTGAGTTGGATCGCTCTCTCCACCGTTTGAATCATGTCTCCGAGTCGGCCTGAGTCCTCGTCGTATCGCGCTGTCTTCAGCCGCTGCAATTTCGGAGTTTTGGTCTTCACCAACACGGCGTATTCCACGGTGGCCGCTCGTCCGAACGTCGCCGCGATCGCATGGACGTAGCAAGTTGGCTGAAGAGAAGTCGCGACTTCAGATTCCCCGTAAGCGCGTCCGCTCGTTTTGAACTCGGTCACTTTCCAGGTGTCATCCTCGCCAGCCGTAATCAGATCGACGATCGCGACCAATGGCGTTTCCAGATATTCGCCGTGGCTGTTGAACAACGGAACCAGAAACGATTGCTCCACTGCGATCACGTTCTCCGGCGGCGGCTCTTTCAGATAAAGCTCAACGAGGCTGATCCCTTGAGCCTGTGTGTCGTCTCGCGTTTCACCGTCTTTGTAGATGACTGCTTCCGCCGCCTCACGTTCCGCCCATGTGTTCTGAAAGGCGGAAATGAGTTGCTCGCGAGGGATGGTTTCGTGTCGCTGGATGGCGGAGTGGTAGGCCGCCAACGCGGCGTGCACCGACGATCCCAGCACCAAGCCGCTCCTCGTCGTCTGAGACGGCAGGCCGAGCACTCGGCGAAAGTAGTACTGCAATGGGCATCGCAGAAACTGATTGAGGGCGCTGTAACTCCAATGCGGTCGATCAGTCATCGCGTTACTTCCTGGCTTGTTGTTTCCGAGCATCACGCACGTATTGCAGAGCCATCAGGCATCCAAATTCGCCCATCGCCTGATTCCAGTGTCGTTGAATCGTGACGTGGCCGACTGTTCGTGGTGGATAAAGGCCGGCGATCGCCCAAGTCATCATCAGGAGCTTTTCATCCTCCGACTCGACGGGGACGAACTTGTACAAATCCATGACATCACCGCCTTGCGCCGGCTCTGGTAGCGAGAGCAAGTGCTGAGGACGGAAGAACCGTGGGCAATCCTGATCGCGAACTTGCCAACCGTCACGAGTGACCGCAACCATTTTCCATAGGGGATCACCAAGGTCGATGAAGATTTCACCGTCAACAACTTTTCGGCGATTATCGAGATTCCTTTTGGGACTCCCATAAGCCTGGATATCCAGAAGCTCAATGGCCTTCTTGAGCGCTTTCGGTGGAGGCGAGGTGTTGGTCTTCGCTTTGATGCGTTCCAGCAGTCGGGCCTTAAACGCTCGCGATTGAATTCCTATGCACTCGAAATGACTCTGCGCTCCTTCCGTCTTCCGTATCCAGGCAAAGACTTTGCCATGCTGATCCTGGAAGAATTCCGCGCCATCTTTGCAAGCGAACTCGGCGATGGATTCCGGCGTCCAAATTACTGGCTTGTCCTGCTTTTCATCGTTCACCTCAGCGACCGTTTGTTCCAGCTCACCGGGATCCGATGGCGTCGCCGGATGAATGTCCGATGACGGAGCAAAGCTGTTCTCCATTGGTAACAGAGTTTCGGTCGTTGACGTGGACTCTTTGGGGACGCCACTCGATTGTAGCTGCTGGACCGACTCCCTATGGGCCGGCCGGAGATTGGACTTCGATGTCCATTGAGCAGCGGTCTTCGCGCTGGTTGATGCTTCGGGGGTAAGTTTGGTATTCACTGACTTCTCCATTTCTTGGAGAACGGATCGTGCCGGTAGCTGAGCAAATGCCAGCTTCGTGACCGACGCGATCTCGTTCCGCAATTCAGGGGAGAGTCATGCAGATTTCGGCGAGAGAAGTTTTTGATACGCCAACCAAACGCACTTTCCAGCATGGAGTTACGGTTTGGGAAAAAGTCGTTGCGAAATGCACATTCTCGACGGCAACGTGAATATGCAGTCTGGGCATTGATGGCCGCAGGTTTGGTGGTAGATGCTGAAAACGTCTTTCGGGAATTGAGCGTCACTCGCGTCACGAACACACAAACCATTTAGACTCGCTGGGTTGTCGCGTGACGCTCAACGTGCTCGCCGTCGAGTGGATCTTGTCACGGACTGCGCCACTTGGTTCGCCAAGACTTGGAGTTCCACGTCATCGCTGTGTTAGCTGCCATCCGGCTCACGCCTTTCGCCAGTAGCCGTACACACACCGATGAGCGATTCGCTGCACACCGTTTTCACTGATCAGCGTAGCCCGTTGCGGGTCGTGTGTGTCGTAAATCACTCCGTCGATTACCGCCGTGTAGTGCTTGCTAACGCTGACGATCAGTCGGCCCATCGGCAATTCTCCGTCGGTCAAGTGGACCTTGCACCCTGTGCCGATTCGCATCGTTGCGACGAACACCCAGCCGATGCTTTCCATGTATCGCTTGAATGCTGCGCCCCTGACGCTAACGCCATTCCGAGCACTCCGGCAGCCCGCCGACTTCGTTCGCCCACGATACGAAGCGTTGGCCGTCGCCATCGCTTTGTAAACAGTGTCGTAATCCGAGCCCGCAGAATCTTGTTCTCTTCCTTCAGAAATTCGACGTACTTCGCGAGTTCGTTGGTGCTCGCTGAGGCGATCAAGGCCAGCAGTGGGTGGAAAATCTTGCTCATTGGTGTATTGTCACAACTTCAAATGATCGAAGGGATTTCACATTGGTTGTACCCCGCTAATGTCCCGAAGCGATGCTCCGGTGCCTGCGATTTTCTGAGTCA
>JANNDA010000430.1:0-2506 GCA_031387195.1 Planctomyces sp.
TGAATTCTGCGGTGCCTGACCCCTGGCGTGCGGCGCACCGGCGAATCGAATTCCGTTCGGAAGGGGACCGTCGAGATCATCCGCATTCAGCCAGCGAACCGCTCGGCCACCGCTGCGGATCGCGTTCCAGGAGATTTCTCGCGTGGCAGCAAACGGAGTCACCAAACCGATTCCGGTCACGACGACTCGCTGGCGAGGCGAAGATTCGGGCAAGCATGTTGCAGGGGTATTCATCGTCCGAACAGAGCCACTCAATTGCGGCGGCTGGAGCGACACACGGCAAACAGCGCCCCGCCGAACAGCACCACGACGATGGCACCATCCACGTAGTAGTTGCTCGTGCTTTGTGTCTTGACCACTCCGCTGGGTGCAGCCGGAGCTTGAGCGAATGCAACTCCGTCAAAACTCGACAGCGAAGTCATCGCGACTAACACCAAACAGAGCCAAAGGGAGGTCAACAGGCGGCGTGGCATCACGGCTTCAGCCTCGTCATGTGGGGAACTTTTGCAGGAGGCGAACATCTTGGCGAACACCGGCGGAATGTGCCACAGAGGGATGGGGAAGGAGGGGGAATTGGTCATTGGTTATTGGTCATTGATTATTGGTCATTTGGGTTGAGCAATGACCAATGACCGATGATCAATAACCAATGACCAATTTCTTCCCGCTCATTGCAATCGGTTTTCTCGTTATGACCGATTCGTCCCTCAGCCGATAAGCAGAACGAGAGTCTTGGTTTTCCGGGGGGACATGCCATGTTGATTCGCACGTCGCGGCGTTGGTCGTTGCTGGGGTTGATGGTTTTAGGGACGCTGGTTCCTTCGATTGGGCAAGCGGGGATCTTTCCATTTCCCTGGCGCAACAACGCTCCTGCCAGGATGACTCAGCGGCGGGCCGAGAAGGAAGCGGAGTATGCCGAGCGGGCCTGTGATCCGATCGGTGCCCGGCAAGTCACGAAGCACGGCAAAGAGTGGCCACCGTTTCCGCGACCGACAGGTCCGGCGAACCTTCCCAGCCACTTGTACCATGCCGCGCACTATTGGCCGCATCCTTACAACTGCCAAGACCGCGAGTACGTTCGGTCTCTGTCAGCAGCCCAGGTGAACAACGGCTGGGTGACGATGAACACGCTTTATGACTATCACTTCGAGCCCGATACGCAGCAGTTGAACGCTTCCGGGCGAATGCAGGTGCGATGGATTTTGGAGAACGCTCCGGCTCGGCATCGCTACGTCTTCGTGCAAGCGGCGGCCGACCAATCCGAGAGCGAAGCGCGAGCCGCCATGGCCAAGAACGAAGCGATCGCGCTCGTCGGTGAAGCTCAAGTTCCACAGGTGCTAGTCCGAGTCACCAGTCCGGTGGGACGACCGGCTGAAGAACTCGACGTGATTCGTCGCCTGGAGCGTGAATCAACCCTGAAGCCACGAATTACACCGCCGATCGGCACGAACAGTATCGGCACCTCAAATGCCAGCGGCAGTTAGCCGGGATTATTCATGGCTTCACACTAGCCCGACGCGCCAGCGAGGGATGGCGGCGAACTTCCCGCGCTGGCGCGTCGGGCTAGTGTGAAACAGCCTGCTGAGAATTCTCCCATTCTCATGAACAATCCCGGTTAGAGGCTGAGGCGAAACGTAGGCTCGGCGGAAATGGCTATGGATAGCGGTGCGACAGCGATGATGCCGAAACTCGAAGGCGATGCGGGGAGGATCTTGCCTCGTCACGCGCCCGCCGAGTTGTTTACCGATTTGTTCTCGGAACTGTCCGAGGAAACACGCAGTTTCTTAGCCGATCCCGAAGTCGCCACGCTCGGCATTAAGACCGATGCCTGCGCCTCTCGATTCGCACCGAAAGCCCCTCAGTCATTAGAGGAGAGCGGGCTCAGCCGAATGCAGATTTGCGATTTGATTCTGAAGCAGGTTTATCTGCACGGGAATCTGCTGGGGGTCGATATCGCCAAAAACGCGCGGCTGCCATTCAACTTGATTGATGAAAGCCTGCGATTCCTCAAGGACGAAAAGTGCATCGAGGTTTCTTCCGGAGATTTCATCGGACGCGCGTCGTACCGCTTCAATCTGACCGATTTAGGCCGCACGCGAGCACGTGAGGCGTTCGAGCAATGCCGTTACGTCGGCCCCGCTCCGGTGCCACTGGAGTCGTATGTCGCACAGTGCAAGCTGCAAACTGTCGCGGGAATTCGATGTGATTCCGAACGGTTGCTCGAAGCATTTCAGGGAATGATTGTCGGACCACAGTTGCTCGATGAACTCGGGCCAGCCGTGTGCAGCGGTCGCTCGATGTTCATTTACGGGCCTCCCGGAAATGGCAAATCGTTGGGCGCTCGAGGACTGGGCCGATTCCTCAACAAATATGGCGGCGATATCTACGTGCCCTATGCCGTATTAACCGAGAACAGCATCATCACGATCTTCGATCCGACGGTGCATGCCGTGACCGATCAACACGACCTAGACAGTCTCGGCACACGCGAATTGACGGCCGGTGA
>JANNDA010000458.1:0-2475 GCA_031387195.1 Planctomyces sp.
ATCACATCGAGCGACTATTCGCGCGGCTCAAGCAATGCCGACGGATCGCGACTCGCTATGACAAAACCGCTCGTAACTTCCTCGCCTTCCTCCACTTGGCCGCAACCATGATCCTGCTCGCGTGAATGTCAGCACGGCCTAGAGCCATTTGAGGAGGTTCGCAAATGCGACGAAATTTTGACACCATCCGTGATCTCTTGCTTCGTATTGCTGAGGAACGCGAACTTCAGATCAGTGATGCCTCGGAAAAAGAACTCCTTTGTCACCTCGAACTGCTGATCGAAGCCGGATTCGTCGTTGGAGAAGTCGTCCACGATGATTCGCAAGTTGACCCGTTGTTCGGGCACGCAAGGCGTCTGACATGGAATGGCCACGAGTTTTTAGAATCAATTGAGAATCCAAGTAACTGGAATAAAATCAAATCAATTATCGAAAGACAAAGTGGGAACAACGGCTTCGCAGGTTTAGTTATCTGTTGCTACACAGGTCGCCAAACACGCGGTTGGCCTGGGCTAGCGATATCCGGTTAATGCTTCTGGCTTCAACCAGTAGTATCAACCCACCCGCCACAATTACGAGGAGAGTTTGAATGTCCAAGACCTTGATGGTTTGCGTCCTTCCTTTGATAGGTCTCCTCGGCTGTGCTGATTCGAGGGTTGAAGAACTACAGAAGAAGCTCGCGGAATTGCAGGCGAAGGTCGATGCGATTGAAGCTCGCAAAGAGATCGTCCTGAAGGACGAGGGAACTGGAAAGCAAACGATAATCAAGGCCGGGTACATTGCGGTTAAGAATGGGGAAAATCGAGTATCTCTGGAAACAACGCCAGGAAGAGCGTCGGTGGAACTCTACTCGAATACGACGAATCTCGCTTCGATGATTGCTAATGAACTCGGCGGCAAGATCACCGTCAAAAATGACGGCCTTTCCATGAATGTTGATGCTGGGAAATCTGACGTAACCGTTTGGTCTGGCAACAACCATCCAAAGAAAGACAAGACGCTGAGTGTGAGAACCCGTGATGAATAGCCACGCCTGATATGCTCGACGCTGCCGTGGTTTTGCAGCGACATTGCGATGCAGGCTGTATTCGATTCACTTCCCAGCCAACTGCTCGCGAATGAATTCCAGTGCTCGCACGTTGGCTTCGGCGACTTTCTTGGAATCGCCGTCGCGCGGAGGCCGTGTTCGGCTCCTTCAATCGTGAGGAGTTCGTGCTTCACGCCGTGTTTGGTGAGCTCGCGAGCCATGTCGGTCGAGCAGAAATACGGACGGGTGGCACGGCCTGACAAGGGCGTGGAATTCGCTGACTCCCAATCCCACGCCCTTCGATGACTCAGGAACGTGCCACACGAGCGAACGTCTGCCACGGGCAGGCTTGTATCGCGGGGACTCGCATTCCGGTGCATCAGGTCGTGGGGATGTTCGCGAACGGCGATAGCCTCGACGACCTGCTGCGAGCGTCTCCGACATTCACGCGTGAAATCGGCCATTGGTGACAACATCTCACTCGCAGAATCGCGAATCAATTCGATCATTCTGAGAACAGGAAAGAGTCCTGCGGAAGCGGCTCGCCGCAGTAAAGGCACGCGGTGCGGTTGGCGTTGCTGGTGCGTTGGCAGGAACCACACCGCTTGGCCGAGCGTTGGTATTTACCGTCGAGCTTGCCGTCTCGAAGATCGATCTCTCGCATCTTGGCCTCGATCATGTCATCCGTGATGCCTCGATGTCCGGCAAGGATTTCGGCCAGTGCCATGATGGCTAATGACAGCCGCTCATTCTGCTTTTCCAATTGAGAGAGCCGATGCTCGAACCGCGTCGTCTCGTTCTCCGCGCGAGCGGCGAGATGCTTGGCGTCGTTAGCGTTCCAATTCGCCTGCGCGATACTTGAGGACTGAAATCCCTCCCACAGGAAATCGAACATGCTGAACTCCGCCAATGAAACCTGATGTCAGGTCACGCTCGCTGCTCGCTGCCGTCACACCAACTCGGCTGCAATCAAATCGTCGTAGATCTCTCTGCGGCGAATGACTTTGACTTGATCGCCATCGATCAGCAGTTCGATCGCTCGCGGACGCGAGTTGTAGTTGCTGCTCATGGCCGTGCCGTATGCTCCGGCGCTGAACGTGCAGAGCAACTCGCCGCGATTGACTGGCGGGAGGTAGCGGTCTTTGGCGAGGTAGTCGCCAGACTCGCAGATCGGGCCGACGACGTCGGACTTCTCACAGTTGGCGATTTCACCTTCGACGTTGTCGGGCATGGCGACTCGCGGTTCCACCGGCCAGATGCGGTGGAACGAGTCATACATCGCCGGTCGCACGAGGTCATTCATCGCCGCATCCTGAATGACGAAGTGCTTTCCACCTTCTCGCTTCGTGTAAATCACCTTGCTGACCAGGATACCCGAATTACCGACGATGAAGCGGCCCGGTTCAAGAGCCAGTCGGCAACCGGCCTCTTGCACGCCGGGGACGATC
>JANNDA010000459.1:0-2319 GCA_031387195.1 Planctomyces sp.
ATCACATCGAGCGACTATTCGCGCGGCTCAAGCAATGCCGACGGATCGCGACTCGCTATGACAAAACCGCTCGTAACTTCCTCGCCTTCCTCCACTTGGCCGCAACCATGATCCTGCTCGCGTGAATGTCAGCACGGCCTAAAAGTCCCCCATGATTTCGCCGTCCGAGCGGTTGGCCAGATTGTGATAAAGCTTGTCATCAACGTTCTCATTGATGAACCGCACCGAGCCATCGCCGATTGCGAAGTGAGCCCCGCCAGTGTGGTAGCTGGAAAAGCCTCCCACATGCTCGGCCCCGACGTTTGCGAGAGCGTTGCCGTTGGGCTGGCCGAATTGGTTTCGCATACTCTGCAAGTTGTGATTCAACTTCGCGCCGGTGTTTCGCAGCGTGGCGCGTGTCCCAGAGATCCAGCCCAGCTCGTCTTTGGTCAGCACTTTTTCGCCCACGAACAGTGTCGAAGCACTGCCGTCGGTGATCGATTCAAACGGAACCGCATGGTTGAGCACGAAGCAGCCATGATTGCCATGATCGATCGCGGACTCTTCTTCGTGGTGGCAACCGGCGTAGTTGGATTTGCCAGGTTGAGTGGTATCAGCAGAGCTACCGAAGTCGCTGGGACAAAGGTGCGTGTTGAGAAATGCTCGCCGAGCTTTCTCATTCTTCGCGTCGTAGGCTCCGACCGTAAAGTCAACATGCGAGTGCAGTGATTGCTGCTCCAAGAATGGCAGCAATTGCGTTGCCCAGCTCATGTGATAGCCCTGCGGTTCGGAACGAATCGGGCCGGTCGGATTGATACTTCCTGGCGGTAGGACTTCATGAGCCTGATCGTAGTTGTGCAGCGCCAGCCCGATCTGAGCCATGTTGTTTTTGCACTGACAGCGCCGAGCCGCTTCGCGCGCTTGCTGCACGGCGGGTAACAGCAGAGCGATCAAGATCGCGATGATGGCGATCACGACCAGCAGTTCGATGAGCGTGAAGCCGGCGCGGCGAGCCACAACAGTCGTTCGATAAGCATTCTTTGGCATGATCAAGATTCCTCCAAAACGGGCCGCGGTGGAAAACACTGCGCGGCGGGTGACGATTTTAGAATTCGGAATGACCGACGATCGGGATCAAACACGCCCCCACTGACCCCGTGCCAGTGGAGCGATGATTGGATGCTGTATTTTCATCTGACGACCTCTAGCTTTCAGTCATCGCCCCACCGACCAGGGTCGGTGGGGGCATAACAAACTCACAAATCCACGAACCTCACGACCCGCACGCGAGCACGTTGCTCGGCTTCGGCGGGCATGTCGGCGATGACGGTCACCTGCCGACGTTGCGGTGCATTCTCAACCGGCTTGACCTCAATGCTGACACTCGCCGCGTGACGGCCGCCGAGTTCTTTGGCGGTCACGGGCAATTTCAAGCCGCTGAACTTGCCATCGGCCTTGAGCAACGCGGCGGCCTTGTCCACTCCCGACTCCGCCAGCCAGCGAGCTTGGGCGTGGAATTGCTCCTGCTCTGCTTGCCGGCGCTGAGCCATCGTCAGCTTGAGCAGCGACAAACCCAGTGCTGATGCCAAGCCCAATGCGACGAGCACAATCAGCAGCGCCATACCGCGTCGTTCTTCTGCTTTTCTGATCTCAACACGTTTCACGGTCGGTCACTCCGGTGACTTGGTTTCGGCAATGGGTTTCTCAAAACGGTGATCTCGTCCAATGACTGCCATCTGACTGTCTTCACGCAGTGGAACCGATGTCTTCGGTGTTGGTCGCGGCGCGTTAGGTCGTCGGCAGATCATCCGCACGGCCTGATTTGCCAATAGCGACTGCGCTCGTTCGGCGCTCGCCGCCGATGCCTCAAAGCGAATGGTCCAATCGGGCAGCCGATACGTTTCCGTCCGCAGCAGCCTGTCACCGTCGGTTTCGCGGCGAGTCACTTCGCCTCTGCCAGCCAGATACGTGATGCGATGCGAGGCTGACGAAGATCGCAGTACGAAGGCTGGCGAGTCGTTCTGTTGGGTGATTTCCGCCGACATCGCAGCGTGAGCATCGCGTCGCCAATCGTCGGTCAGACGTAACCACTGATGATGCACGACCCAAACCCCAGCAGCTCGTCCTTGAGCCCGCATCATCGAAACCATCGTGGTGATCACCGCCGTCGAGAGAAACCCGAGCGTGGTGATCACGACCAGCATCTGAATCAGTGACGTGCCTCGGCGAGCGATAGTTTCGGCGAGCCGGGTGGCGTTAGCCCCCGGACTTTTGGGCGTGCGTTTTTGTCCGTAGGCTGACGCCACCCGGCCCGCCGAGAATGTCAAATGGCGTTTCATG
>JANNDA010000469.1:0-1772 GCA_031387195.1 Planctomyces sp.
GCATGCCGCTGTCGGTGAAGTTGTGGCCGCTGGAACGCCGTTGTTCGAGGTCATGAACAGCGATACGGTGTGGGTGAAAGTGCCGGTCTATGTCGGTGAGTTGGTGGAAGTCGATCAACTGGCCGCCGCACAAATCAGTTCGTTGTCGCGCGGCACGAAGGAACCGGTCATCTCAGCCTCGCCGGTTCCGGCTCCGCCGACCGCGACGCCGCTCGCTTCGACCGTGGACTTGTACTACGAATTGAAAAACACCGATGGTCAGTTTCGACCGGGGCACCGTTTGTCGGTGAGCCTAACGTTGACCGGCGAAACCAAGCAGCGCGGCATCCCGTGGTCGGCGATCGTGCAGGACATTCATGGCGGAAGCTGGGTCTATGAAGCGATCGCCGCGCCGCACACTTTCATTCGCCGCCGTGTGGCGGTGCGACAAATTGCAGATGGTTGGGCGGTGCTCGATAAAGGCCCGGCGGTGGGAACGAAGATCGTGATCGAAGGGGTCGCGGAAATGTTCGGGACGGAGTTTGGGTTCGGAAAATAGGTCTCTTTCGTAGTGCAAGCATCCTGCTTGCCCGACTTGTTAAATAGTTACGAGTGCTGCAGATCGGAAGTCCTGAATCACCGAAATCGTTTTTGACCGTCGCCCATTGCCCGGAAGACACGGAAATGTGGACCAGCGGACTTTGGCCTCGGTGAGCGATCATTTCCAAGCTGCGGACCACTTGAGAATCGTCAGTCAAATTGAGTGGCAAGCAGGATGCTTGCACTACGGAAAAAGTTATGACTTGGCTTGTTTCGACATCGCTGAAGCTGCGTGTGGTTGTGTTGGCGTTGTCGGTGTTGCTCATCGTGGTCGGCGTGCGGACATTGCAGACGGCACCGCTGGATGTCTTTCCGGAGTTCGCACCGCCGCTGGTTGAGATTCAAACCGAAGCGCCCGGGCTATCGACGGAGGAAGTTGAGAGTCTCGTCTCGATGCCGATTGAGAACGCGCTCAACGGGACGCCGTGGGTGAAAACGATTCGGTCGAAGTCGGTGCTCGGTCTGTCGTCGGTCGTGCTGATCTTTCAATCGGGAACCGATCTGATCCGCGCGCGGCAGCTTGTGCAGGAACGGCTCGCGGCGGAGGCGGGGAAGTTACCGGCGGTCGCGCATCCGCCGGTGATGTTGTCGCCGCTCTCATCGACCAGCCGATTGATGAAGATCGGCATCTCGTCGAAGCCGGATAAGAAACTGTCGCAGATGGAGATGACTGACCTCGCCAAATGGACGATCCGCCCGCGTTTGATGGCGATCTCTGGAGTCGCGAACGTTGCGATTTGGGGACAGCGCGATCGACAGTTCCAAGTGCTCGTCGATCCCGATCGTTTGCGGGCTCATTCGGTGACGCTCGATGCCGTGCAGCGAGCGGTGACCGATGCGGTGACGCTCAGCGGCGGCGGGTTTGTCGATACGCCGAATCAACGGCTGGCGGTGCGGCAACTCACGGGGATTCGCACGGCGGCGGATCTCGGAGAGGCGGTCGTCGATTTTCGGAACGGGGCACCGATTCGGCTGCGCGATATCACCGAGATCGTCGAGAGTTTTCCCGCTCCGATCGGCGACGCGGTGATCAACGACGAGCCGGGGCTGTTACTGATCGTCGAAAAATATCCGTGGGGCAACACGTTGGATGTGACTCGCAATGTCGAAGCGGCACTCAAGGCATTGGGGCCGGGGCTGAAAGACCTCGACATCGACCCGACGATCTTTCGCCCGGCGACTTATATCGAGCG
>JANNDA010000509.1:0-4343 GCA_031387195.1 Planctomyces sp.
ACCGGGGGGCTGACGCCGCCCCGCTCGCCTAACTCACTTGTGGCCATGCGAGGCATCACAATTTTTCCGCAAGGCATTTTGCCGGGTTGGGGTTGTAGGAAGATTTGACGGAACGACGCAAGATGAGGAATTCGGTGAATGTGGTCTAGCAATGAACTCTGAAAAACGGCTACAGGTCCGCTTTCGACAACCTTGACGAAAGTTCGCACCGATGGATCGGATGCTAGAAATCAACTTGTGGACGGGACGTGCTCCGGTGACGGATGGACGGCTCGAAGAGTTTGTGGCCGATCCGATCGCCTGTATGCAGCGGCTGCATCGCGAGTACGGTGACTTGGCCCTGCTTCGTGAAACATCCGAGAAACAACAACAGATCGCTTTTGTCTTCAGTCCCAAACTCAATCACCATGTGCTGAGTGATTCAAAGACGTTTCACTCCCAGTTCTTCACCTTACGCGGCTCACGCAATTCGGCTCAGCGGCGGCTGACGAGCGGGCTGCTCAGTATGAATGGCGACGAGCACAAGCAGCAGCGACGCCAAGTTTCCGGGCCGTTTGAGAAACGTTCCATTGCCGTCTATCACGACACGATCACCACCGTCACCGACCAGATGCTGGCCGGTTGGAAGGTTGATTCGGTCGTCGATATGGCGGAGGAAATGACGATCCTCATGCGCAAGGTCACCAGCATGATCTTGTTTGGCATGGACCAACTCGATCTAGCTCTGGAAATCGGCGAGATGTTGGACGTGTGGGTCGAAATGAATCATCAACTCGGACTGGCCGCGTTCCTGCCGAGAGACGACTTCATGCCCGAGTACAACCGCATGTTGTCGCACGCCGAACAACTGGAGGCTCGAATTCTCGACTTGATGCGTTTGCGACGCGAAGCGGGAACGCTGGGAACGGACTTGCTCTCGCAATTGATCCGTGTGCATGACACCACCGGCGGAATTACGAATGAACAACTCGTCGGTCATGTGGCCTTGTTGTTTGGTGCGGGACACATGACGTCCGCCCATTCGCTCGCCTGGACGACGTTCTTGCTGGCGCAGCATCCGAAGGTGATGACTTCGCTGAACCATGAACTTCAAGCTGGAATTTACGACGAGCCGCTGGCCGCATTCGACAGCGCGAAAGGCTCGTTGTTGGATCGTGTGCTGCGGGAAAGTATGCGGGTGCTGCCGGCATCGTCATATTCGCAACGAGTCAACGATGTGCCGGTGGAACTCGGACCGCTGTCGTTACCACGCGGGACGCCGATCATCTTCAGTCCGTTCGTGACTCACCACCGGCCTGATTTGTATGTGAGTCCGGATCGCTTCGATCCGGATCGTTGGCTGACGATTACACCGACGCCCTACGAATACCTGCCGTTCGGGGCCGGGCCGCGCATGTGTCTGGGTGCGCCGTTGGCGCAGTTCATCATCAAGACGATTTTGCCTCGCATCCTGAAACACAATCGCTTGACTGTGGTGGCAGACTCGGAGGTCAGCGGTCTGGTCGTTTCGACGATGCTCAACCCGATTTCTGGCATTCCGATGCACCTCGCTGAACCAGACGATCGCTTTGCGACGTCGGCCGTTCGGGGCAACATCCATACGCTCGTTGAATTGCCAATTGCGGCTCAGCAGCGTCGCTCGGCGGCGTAATGAGGGGTGATGACTATGCTTTGTCGTTCCAGCCGAATTCGCTTTGCAGGATTTGCGTACCAAGTATTACTGGTGGTGATCGGAATGAAGACGACGCTCGTTTCGGCTGCCGAACCGACGGTGATTGAGCAACAGACTCGAACCTTCAAAGCGTCGGTGGATGGCCGAGAACGTGGCCGGCTCGTGATGTTGTTCACGAAACGAAGCGATGGCATTGAAACCGTACGCGGTGATGCCGAGTTGAACTTCAACTTCGTCGTCTACCGCTACAAGTACACGTCGGTCGGCACGGAAACTTGGAAAGATGGTCGCTTGATCCGCTTGGCCAGCGAGTCGGATTACAACGGCGAGAAGTTCGTCTTGCAGGCGAGGGCAACGGCGGAAAAGTTGGAGTACGAAGTCAACGGCGAGACTCAGCGAACAGCAACCGATGCGTGGATCACGACACATTGGCGTGAGCCAAGTGCTGACAAGGTCGGACGCAAGCTGACGCTGCTCGATTCGGACAAGGGACTCCAGCGAGCCGGGACTCTCGAAAAAATTGGCGCAGACAAGACGCTGGTCGCCGAACAGGAAGTCAGCACGACTCACTACCGCATTCGCGGCGATGTTGAGGTCGATGTCTGGTACGACAAAGAAGGGCGATTGGTCCGTCAGGATTCTCTGGAGTCCGGACATCGCATGGTCTTGGAGTTGAGCAAGACACAACAGTAGCGCGGCGAAGCCGCAGTGTGGCACGACGCGGAGCGTCGCGCCACAATCTTGCAGAAAGCTCATAACGCGGAGCTTGTCGTTCGCTTGCCATCCAGCTTGATCGCCGACAACGTATGCCCATTCGGTTTGTTGTGAAACCGACTTTGCGACATCGTGCGGTCTTGTTTGAGGTCTGTGGCATATGCGAGTTGGATTCGGTTACTGGCTGGCTCTGCTTCTCATCTGGGTCAGCATGACGGGTCTGCCGATCATGGCGGGAGATCATCTGCACGACCTGCAAACGGCGGCGATTCGGAACGGAAAATCGCCGGTCGCGCACTGGGGCGTTGATCCGAATAACTACAAAGAATGGGGCACGCACAGCAATCGATTAATCCCGGTCTACACCTTCGGAACGAAGGGAGCGGGGAACGGCGTCGATCTCACGAGCTACACGGGAAAGAACAGCGCGTATCGCAGCGAGGCCGCGCTCAAACGAATTTATGGACGGGTTCCGACAAACACGCTCAATCTCGATGCGGATTACCTCGACCAGACGGATCTGGCGACCTTGCAGCGAGCGGCGTTCGCGGCTGGCAAGAAGCATGTCATCCTGATGATCTTTGACGGCATGGACTGGCATACGACTCGCGCGGCGGCGATCTACAACGACAAGCGAGTGAGTTATTCAGAAGGCCGCGGAACCGGGACGCACTTTCAGAATTACACGGCAGGCGGAACGACTCAATACGGTGCGATGTGCGTCGCGCCGCACAACGACGGCACTGACAACGACGTCGATACGCAGACTGTGACGAATCCGGGAGGCAAGCAGCCGGGGGGCTACAACGTTCTCAAGGCCGGCGCGACGCCGTGGGCTCCGCCGAATGACGACATCTATTACCTCACCGGTCGAGCCCCTGGCGGCAAGAGCAAAGGGGAGCACCCTTATCCCGACTCCGCCAACACGGCCGAGGCAATGACGACAGGCGTGAAGAGTTACAACAACTCGATCAACGTCGATTACGCGGGGCATCAAGTCGCGCCGATCGCTCATGACCTGCAAGCGACCGGGTTTTCTGTCGGTGCGGTCACGAGTGTGCCGATCAGCCACGCGACTCCCGCTTGCTCGTACGCGCACAACGTCGATCGCGACGACTATCAAGATCTGACACGCGATCTGCTCGGACTGCCGTCGATCGCGCATCCGCAGCAGCCGTTGTCGGGACTCGATGTGTTGATTGGCGGCGGGTATGGCGACAAGGCAACCAAAACAGGAGAAACCGTCGCCAGCACGGCAAAGGCAATATTAAACGGAACGGTGAAGTCGAAAGGCCAGGGCGCAAATTTCGTCCCCGGCAACATCTGGCTGACGGACGCGGATCGCCAAGCGATCGATGTCCGCAACGGAGGAAAGTACGTCGTCGCTGAGCGAACGAAAGGACTGAACGGTCGCACAAGCTTGAAAGCCGCGACCGAGAAAGTAATCGCCTCGAAGTCGCGGCTCTTCGGTTTTTATGGCGCGGTGAAAGGTCATCTCCCATTCGCAACTGCCGATGGTGATTTCAAACCGACAGTCGGACGAAATGACAAATCGGAGTCGTACACGGAAGCCGATCTCACCGAGAACCCGACCCTCGCCGACATGACCGCTGCGGCTCTCGCCGTGCTCAGCAAGAACCCGAAAGGTTTCTGGTTGATGGTCGAAGCGGGCGACGTCGATTGGGCGAATCACGACAACAATCTCGACAACTCGATCGGGGCGGTGAACAGCGGCGACAAAGCTTTCAAAGTCATCACCGACTGGGTTGAAGAACACAGCAATTGGAACGAGACGGTGGTGATCGTCACGGCGGATCACGGCCATTATATGTGGCTCGATCAACCCGAAGGTTTGATCTCGCCAAAGTAACCCGAAGCGTCAACGCCGGGGAAAGCATAATGAAGGTTAAAAATTAAAAATAAACACCATATGGGACCCCCCCCCAGACCCTAAGGG
>JANNDA010000511.1:0-3414 GCA_031387195.1 Planctomyces sp.
GTGGCTCTTGGTAAGCGTCCGTGATGTCCGTGAGGCCGAAGCGGCCCTGGCAGGCGGTTGCGATATCCTGGATCTCAAGGAACCCCTGAATGGCCCGTTGGGGATGGTCCCTGCCGCTTCGATCGCCAAGATCGTTGATGCCGTGCGGAAGCAGTCCAAGACGATGCCGATCAGCGTCGCATTGGGCGAGCTTTCCGAATGGGAAAATCTCAAAAAGATCCCCAAAATCCCGGCTGGCGTGACCTATCTCAAGATCGGAACGGCAAAAGTTGGCAAGGACGCCAATTGGCCGGAACGCTGGAAGGCCGTGCGAAAACAGTTCGAGGCCGTCAGCAAAACGAAGTTTCGCTGGGTTGCTGTGGCGTATGCCGACTGGCGTGCAGCGGGTGCTCCGTCCCCGACGGCGATCGTGGATGCGGTGCTTGAGGAATCCAACGGCAAGGCTGGCGGATGCGTGGGAGTGCTCTTCGACACTTACGCCAAGCAAGGCCGCAGTCTTTGGGAATGGATCAGCCGCGCTGATCTCAAGCGTCATGCCGATGCCTTGCATCAAGGGGGGCGCATCGTCGCCTTGGCTGGCAGCTTGGGATGCGACAAGCTCGATGGTCTTCCCATGTTGGAGCCTGACATCGTGGCAATCCGCTCGGCCGCTTGCAAAGGCGGACTCCGCAACGGTGTTGTCGTGAAAGATGCCGTCAGTGCGTTTCGGACTTGTTTGAAAGCAGCCGCTCGCAAGAAATAAGGCCGCGAAGCCGCGAGAGAAACCCGAAGCGCTAGCGAGGGTGGGCGCTCCAAGAGACTTTGAATTCATCGCATTGTGAAGGGGCCGCCCTCGCTGACGATTCGGGTTACATTCTGACCATGAATAATCCCGGCTAGGGCCAGCTTTCTCGCCTGAGGAACTCGCATGGAAATCCTGCCCGCCATTGATCTCCGCAACGGAAAATGTGTCCGACTGCGGCAAGGTGATTACGCACAAGAAACCATTTTCGGGGATGACCCGGTCGAGATGGCTCAACGCTGGGTGAGCGACGGGACAGCGTGGTTGCACTTGGTCGATCTCGACGGTGCGAAGGCAGGGAAGCCGGTCAACCACGAGGTCGTTCGGCGGATCGTGCAAGCCACCGGCGTGAAGTGTGAACTCGGCGGCGGCATTCGCGACGAAGCAGCAATTCGTTTGATGCTCGACGATGTCGGCGTCGAACGAGTCATCATCGGCACGCAAGCGCTCAAACAGCCGCAGTGGTTTCGCGAAATGGCTCAGCGCTGGCCTGGACGATTGGTCCTCGGCATCGACGCGCGAGACGGCATGGTCGCCACGGAAGGTTGGCTCGACGTCTCGAAGACCTCCGCCATCGAACTGGCGAAGCAGTACGCCGACCTCGATCTTGCGGCGGTCGTTTACACGAACATTGCCAACGATGGCATGATGCAAGGGGTCGATGACGGCACGATCCGCGACATGATTCAACTCGCCGAACTTGGTCTTCCCGTCATTGCGTCGGGTGGTGTCACTACGCTCGACGACGTTCGCAAGCTCGCCGCCGTCAGCCGCTCGCAACCCAAACTCATCGGCGCGATCATCGGTCGAGCGATTTATGAGGGAACAATCCTCGTTGCAGAGGCAATTCATGCGGCGATCAAGACGTAGCCACAAGCCTCCAGCTTGTGAGCTTTCTCCAACAAGCTGGCAACTTGCTGCAACATTGCAGACCCGCCGCAACTTCCTTCAGTCATCTCTTGGCGGAGCTGCAATCTCATTGGTTGGCAGCTCCGTTTTTGCCGCTGACGCCA
Organism: Planctomyces sp.; assembly: GCA_031387195.1. Lineage (GTDB taxonomy): Bacteria > Planctomycetota > Planctomycetia > Planctomycetales > Planctomycetaceae > SXKJ01. The sequence continues at coordinate 1,795 of JANNDA010000511.1, forward strand.
ACAAGATTCCGACGACAGGAACGACCGACGAATCACTGCGTCCGCTCGATGACCTAATGACCGGCTTCCTCACAAAGCATCAATTGCCGGGAGCCTCTTTGGCCGTCGGACATAGCGGGCGTCTGTTGTACGCTCGCGGGTTTGGTTGGGCGGACGTCGAAGCGAAGAAACCGGTTCAACCCGACAGTCGGTTTCGGTTGGCGAGCATCTCGAAGTCGATCACCGCTGTTGCTGTGATGCAGGCGGTCGAGCAAGGTTGTTTGAAATTGGACGATCCAGTGTTGCCGTTGTTGCGACACGTGACTGCCGATGAGCCGGTCGATCCACGCTGGCGTGACATCACGATCCGGCACTTGCTGCAACACACCGGCGGTTGGGATCGCGGCAAGAGTTTCGATGCGATGTTTCGTGCGGTGGAGTTCGCTCGCGACCTGAATGTCGATCCGCCCGCAAAGCCGGAGCACATCATTCGAGTCATGCTGCGCAAGCCACTCGACTTCACGCCGGGTGAGCGATACGCGTACTCGAACTTCGGCTACTGCTTGCTCGGCCGAGTACTCGAAGCAGTCGATGGGATGTCGTATGGCGACAGCGTGGCGCGGCGCGTGCTGAACCCGCTCTGTTTGAAACATATCCGCCTTGGCCAAACGTTGAAGCAGAACGCAGACGCGGACGAAGTGACTTACTACGGAGCGAAGGACGCGACCGGCCCCAGTGTCTTTTCACTCAATGTTGGTCAGCCGGTGCCGTGGCCGTATGGCGGTTGGCATTTGGAGGCGATGGACGCTCACGGCGGTTGGATCGGCAGCGCTCCCGATTTGGTGCGACTGGCGATGTCGTTGGCCCCGTGCCGATGCTCGTCGCCTTTGAATGCCGACAGTCTCCGCACAATGTGGTCGCGCCCAACCGGCGAGGCGGGATTGGACAAGGAGGGCAAACCCAATGCGACCTACTACGGCTGCGGCTGGTTCGTGCGCGAGATCGACTCGGCAAATAAGAAAATCAACGTGTGGCACACTGGCTCGTTAGATGGCACTTCAACGCTACTCGTGCGACGTTACGACGGGTTCTGTTGGGCCGCGCTGTTCAACAGCCGTCATGGCTTCAACCCGGAGACGAAAAATTTTGACGTCACGCCGAGCGGTGCGATCGACCCACTGATTCATCGAGCGGTCGATGCGGTGAGTCACTGGCCGAAAGAGGACGTCAAGTTCTGAGTCGCCGAACACGCAAGCGTCTGTCGAAAAGTAGGACGGGCACTCTTGCCCGTCAGTTTTTTCGAAGAACGACGGGCAAGAGTGCCCGTCCTACGAGTTATTTCAGAGACAGAAGAGATCCGAACCTGTTGTCGGGCCACTTCTGACACGCAGCCTCACGAAAACATATTTGCGACTCTTCACGCCAGTGACCGCTATTGATGGAGGGCTCCGTCGAGCCGGAGTACTCCAGGGTTTAGCCGTGCGGGCAAAAGCTGCGTTGCGTTCTGTGCGGCAGCGGCGATGCCGATTTCAATCGCCTGCGAAATGTCGTGGCCTTGCTGCAATGACCATACGAGACCGGCCGTGAAACAGTCGCCGCAGCCGATCGGGTTGACGGCCTCAACGTGCGGTGGCTGAAAAC
>JANNDA010000525.1:0-3403 GCA_031387195.1 Planctomyces sp.
AATCGCCGTTGTGAGCGTGGGAAGTAGGGAGATTGTTGACGGCGATTTCTGAAATTCGCACACCCGACCCCAAGATGGTTATGTGACATTCATCACGCCAGGATGTCCTTCACGACGTTGCCATGCACGTCAGTCAGGCGGAAGTCGCGGCCTTGGAAGCGGTAGGTCAGCTTCTCGTGGTCGATGCCCAGGCAATGCAGCATCGTCGCGTTGAGGTCGTGGACGTGCATCGGTTTCTCGGTGATGTTGTAAGAGAAGTCGTCGGTCTCACCGTGGACGAGGCCCTGCTTCATGCCGCCGCCGGCGAACCACATCGTGAAGTTGCGCGGGTGATGGTCGCGACCGTAGTTCTCTTTGGTCAGCGTCCCTTGGCTGTAGACCGTACGGCCGAACTCACCGCCCCAGACGACCAGCGTGTCGTCGAGCATCCCGCGTTGCTTCAAATCTTTGACCAGCGCGGCGGCGGGACGATCGGCGGCTTTCGTCAGTTGGCGAATACTGCCGGGCAGACTGCCGTGATGATCCCAGCCGCGCAAGAAGACTTGCGTGTATCGCACTCCTCGCTCAGCCATGCGTCGCGCGAGCAAGCAGTTGTACGCGAACGTGCCGGGATCGGTGACTTCCGGACCGTACATGTCGAGCACGTGCTTCGGCTCATCGGAAATGTTGGTCAATTCCGGAACCGACGTCTGCATCCGAAACGCCATTTCGTACTGCGCGATGCGCGTGTTGATTTCTGGATCGCCCACTTCCTCGAAGCGTTTCTGGTTCAGCTTCGCGAGACCATCGAGCATTCGCCGCCTCGTCGCCGCGTCAACGCCCGCCGGGTTCGAGAGGTACAGCACCGGATCGCCCTGTGATCGCAAACCGACTCCCTGATGTTTGGTCGGCAGAAACGCTGAACCCCACAGCCGCGAGAACAACGCTTGAGTCGCCGAACCGGGCGCGATGCGCGATGTCAGCACCACGAAGCTCGGCAGATTTTGATTCGGGCTACCGATGCCGTAGGAGATCCAAGCTCCCGCACTGGGCCGGCCGGGTAACTCGCTGCCGGTTTGAATGAACGTGATCGCCGGGTCGTGATTGATCGCGTCGGTGTGCATCGACTTCACGATCGTGATGTCATCCACGATCGAGCCGATCTCCGGCAGCAACTCGCTGATGAGTGTCCCGTTCTCACCATGCGGCTGGAACTTGAAGAGCGTTGGCGCGATCGGGAACCGAGTTTGTCCCGACGTCATCGTCGTGATGCGTTGTCCGTTGCGCACCGACTCCGGCAAGTCCTTATCGAAATACTCCTCCATCTTCGGCTTGTAATCGAACAGGTCCATCTGCGACGGTCCATCGGCCATGAAGAGCCAGATGACTCGCTTCGCGGTCGGAGCATGATGCAGCGCGGACATCATACCTGCCGACTCATTCACCGCCGGTTCCGCCAGCAGCGATTGTGGCGTCATCGTCGAAGCCAACGCCGCCCCGCCGAGTCCGGCCGCGCACTTGCCGAAGAAGTAACGTCGAGTTTCTTGCAGTTGGAATTCTTGAATTGGGTTCATGATCTGTCCTTTGTGATTCACCGATCGAGTTTGAGCAAAGAAGTCAGAGTAGTTTTCACCGTGCGAAATTCGTCTGGAGTGAGATTGCCAAGTCTACGTTCCAGCCGAATCACCGGCACATGTTGAATCTGTTGAAGATGGAATGCTCCGGGTTTGAGAAACTGTTTCGGAATGACCAACTCCCAGCGATTGTTTCGAATGGATGTCGTATGCGGCACAACCAACAGCAATGCGAGTTCATCGTCTGCCGGAAAGTCGCTCAAAATAAGACACGGTCGGGTTTTGGCAACGATACCCAAATCAACAATCCAAACTTCACCGGGTTGCGTTGCGGGCATCTTCAGCCTCCATCACATCGAGCATCTGAAAAGTTTCGTCGGCCATCTGGCGATGTGCTTCGAGGATGTCAGCCTCGCTCTCCAATTCCATGATGCGTTCCAGAATACGCCGCCGTTCAGACAACGTCAGTTTGGGAAGTTCGGTCATAATCTCAGAGGCACTCATGGAAAACTCCTTTGTCAGGCCACGCGAACTTTCTCGTGTGCGTTTTCGCTGGTTAGAAACCCCAGCAAGCAGTCGAGCCGTTGATCATTCTTTGCCACGAAAACTCGTGAAGTACCGAAGGTATGAATCAACCCCGTTCCCATCTTGGCTTATTTGTCCCATTTGTCGTGAAGCAATCCACGCTCTCGCGATCGAACCACGTCGGCGTGCCATCGGCTGAGACAAAGATCGCCATTCCGGCTCGCACAATGAGGGCTTCGGGATGATCGACTTCGACTCGATCACCGTTCAACGACTCCACGACGAACGGACGAAACGGCGCTCGTCGGTGAAGCTGTTGTAAAACACGTTCAAAGGTTCTACGGACCATGATCGTTTACTCCTTCGTCAGCGTCTCGTCCAAATTCAGCAGCAAGTTGCCCATCATGGTCATGGCGGCGAACTCGCTGGGGTTGAGCGATTCGTCGCGTTTGGATTCGCCGATGCTCAGCAGCTTCACGGCCTCGTCAGGTTTGCCTTGGTAGTGCGTGTGGTGCTCTTGGAAGAGAACCGTGAGCACTTCCAACTCAGCGGCGGTCGGTTTGCGGCCGGTGGCCATGCGGAAGCCGTGAGTCAGTCGGTCGGCGTAAGAACTCCCTCCCTCGACGATCATGCGCCGAGCGAATTGTCGCGAGGCTTCGACGTATTGTTCGTCGTTCATCGTCGCGAGCGCTTGCAACGGAGTGTTGGTCCGAGGGCGTCGAACCGTACAAACTTCGCGCGATGGCGCGTCGAATGTGGTGAGCGACGGCGGTGGCGAGGTGCGTTTCCAAAACGTGTACATGCTCCGGCGATACAACGCTTCGCCGGCGTCTCGTTTGAATTGGCTGGTGGTGCTGCCGACGAACGCGACCGCTTCCCACAATCCATCCGGTTGATATGTCTTGACGCTCTTGCCGCCGACTCGCTCGATCAACAAGCCGCTCGTGAACAGCGCCGAGTCGCGAATGACTTCGGCGTCGAATCGGAAACGTGGGCCGCGAGCCAGCAGCATGTTTTCCGGATCACGTTTCACGAGGTCGGCTGATACGCGGCTCGATTGGCGATACGTGTTCGACGTGACGATCAGCCGTAAGAGATGTCGCATGTCCCAATTCTTGGGAACGGCGGCTTCGGTGTTTTCGACCAGCGTGCGAGTGGTCGGCGTCTGGAATTCCGTCGCGAGCCAGTCGAGTAACTCTGGATGCGTCGGCCATTCGCCTTGAACGCCCAAATCTTCGGACGTCTTCACGATGCCTCGGCCAAAGAACTGTTGCCAGAAGCGATTGACCGTGACGCGAGCGCTCAGTGGGTGTGACGGATCGACG
>JANNDA010000531.1:0-2412 GCA_031387195.1 Planctomyces sp.
CTTGGGCGGAACTTAAATCAGCACTCACGAGAGAACCGCGACATGCCTCCTGAACCCACCGCCGATTTTGCGTCCCACCGACGACAGTTCCTCAACGGTGCGGGCGTTGGACTTGGTTCGATCGCGTTGGCGTCAATGCTCCGGAACTCAGCGGCGGCGGAGACCTCGCCGACTCATCGCGCCGCGACTCACTTCGAGCCGCGAGCGAAGCGCGTGATCTATCTGTTTCAGTCCGGTGCCCCGTCGCAAATGGATCTGTTCGATCACAAGCCGCAGCTCGATGGCTTGCGAGCGACCGAGTTGCCCGAATCGATTCGGCGAGGGCAGCGGTTGACGGGAATGACGTCGCGGCAGGCGAGCTTTCCGATCGCTCCGTCGATGTTTCGATTCGCGAAGCACGGCAAGAGCGGCACCTCGATGAGCGAACTGCTGCCACACACGGCGAAGGTCGTTGACGATCTGTGCGTGATCAAGTCGATGCACACGGAGGCGATCAATCACGATCCGGCGATCACGTTTTTCCAAACCGGCAATCAGCTTGCGGGTCGGCCCAGCATCGGAAGCTGGTTATCCTATGGACTCGGCAGTGAGAACGCGGACCTACCGTCGTTCGTGGTGATGATCTCCAACGGCTCCGGCAACCCAGCGGATCAACCGTTGTACGATCGCTTGTGGGGCAGCGGCTTTCTGCCGTCGAAGTATCAAGGTGTGAAATTTCGCAGCGTCGGCGATCCGGTGTTGTATCTGTCGAACCCGCCGGGCCAGGATGCGGCCACGCGACGGCGGATGCTCGATGACCTCGCCGAATTGAATCGACTCAAACTCGATGAATACGGTGATCCGGAAATCGCGACGCGCATCAGCCAGTACGAATTGGCCTATCGTATGCAGACCTCGGTTCCCGAACTGACTGACGTTTCACAAGAGCCCGAACACATCTTCGACTTGTACGGTGCGGACGCGCGCAAGCCAGGTACGTTCGCGGCGAATTGTTTGCTCGCACGACGGTTGGCCGAACGCGGAGTGCGGTTCATTCAACTTTTTCATCGAGGTTGGGATCAGCATCTCAACTTGCCCAAGGCGATTCGCGGTCAATGCAAAGACACCGATCAAGCCTCCGCCGCACTGATCCTCGATCTGAAGCAGCGCGGTCTGCTCGACGACACGCTGATCGTGTGGGGCGGCGAGTTCGGACGGACGGTTTACTGCCAGGGTAAACTGACCCCTGAAGATTACGGACGCGATCATCATCCGCGCTGCTTCTCACTCTGGCTTGCGGGCGGCGGCATTCGCGGCGGCATGAGCTACGGCGAGACTGACGAATTCTCCTACAACATCACCGAAAACCCGGTCCACGTGCATGACCTCCACGCGACAATCCTGCACTGCCTGGGCCTCGATCACACCCAACTCACCTTCAAATTCCAAGGCCGCCACTACCGCCTGACCGACATCAGCGGCGAAGTGGTGAAGTCGATTTTGGCCTGACCGAGACGATACAAGCCCGACGCGCCAGCGAGGGTTTCCCGCGAACATCCCGCGCTGGCGCGTCGGGCTTGTTTGAACAATCCGGCCTGACACACTCCGAGAAAACTCATCACATGACTACCTCCAAGCAAACCATTCTTTCCGCGATCCGTCAGCATCATCTCGCCGAGGCTCCGTTGCCAGATCTCGATCAGGAGTGGATCACCTTCGCTGATCCACGGCAGCAGTTCAGCGCGGTGTTGGAATCGGTGGGCGGCCGCGCGGTGTTTGTCCCAGATCTCGTGGCACTCAATGCGGAGTTGTCGGCGATACCCGCGTGGAAAGATGCTCGCAAGATCGTGGCAACGATCGATGGCATTGAAACCGGCTCGGAACAGAGACGTGTTGAACTCGATCAAATCGACGACCCGCACGTCACGGAAGACATCGACTTCGCGGTGCTGCCCGGTGAGTTCGCGGTGGCGGAAAACGGAGCCGTTTGGATCACTGACTCGGCGGTGAAGCAGCGCGCGATTTACTTCATCGCTCAGCACTTGGCGCTGGTCGTGAAGACAGCGGACATCGTTCACAACATGCACGAGGCGTATCGTCGGCTGACGTTCGAGTCCCCACGATTCGGTGCCTTTATCTCCGGACCCTCGAAGACCGCCGACATCGAACAAGCATTGGTCATCGGCGCTCACGGACCGCGATCGATGACGGTGTTTTTGGTCGGTTGAGAAGGACGTACGACGCACTTCGCGAATTGTGAAACAGTCAGGGGTCAGGCACCGCAATGTGTGTCGAGTGCAGAACAGCGTTTGCGAATTTTGGTTAGGCGGGGGAGAGGCGGGATCGGGCGTGGAGGCCGGGGCGGGTTTGCTGGCGGGTGGTCCAGAACGTCTTTAAGGGTTGGCTGTCGCTCAGACGGTCGGAGCGGAGTTG
>JANNDA010000561.1:0-2108 GCA_031387195.1 Planctomyces sp.
GAACTCCGCAACGAGTTCCGTCGTCGAGCGTCCAACCGCTTCAACGAAGAGATGCGCGACATGCGCGAGTCGGCTCGCGACCTCGAACGCGAACAGAAAGACTTGTCGCAACGCCTGACCGAGGCGACTCAGCCCGAAGAGACGAAGTCAAAAGCTGAAGCCAAACGCGAAGCGAAGTCTCTCCGCGAAGACAACCGCGCGGACGAAGTCATCAAAGGCTTGTCAGTGCAAAAACAAAAACTCTCGAACCTCACCGAACGCATGAAGCAGACGATTCAGGAAGCTGAGGAGACCGAACCGCTGCTGACCGAGCGCCTGTACGACACCTCGCGTAACCTCCAGGACTCGAAGGCCGACCGAGCGCTTGATGCCGCCGGCCGCTCACTGCAACGCGGTTTGATGGAGGACGCTCGCCAAGTCGAACAAATCGCCGGTCGCGGTATCTCTCAACTTCGCGAGGGAGTCGAGAAAGCTGCCGAAGCGGTGCTCGGTGACGAGACTGAAGCCCTGCGACGTGCTCGCGAGCAATTGAAAGATTTGTCAAAGGAACTTAATCGCGAGATCGCCCGCAACTCGCCGGAGGATGCGTCGCAATTGCCGCGCGAACGTTCGGAGCAGGACGGGGAGAAAGGGAGACAAGGAGCGGGGGAGAAGAGCGAAGCACGTGATCCTTCTTCGCAACAACAGCCGAGTAAATCGCCGGACGGTGAGCGACCAACTGGACAGCAGCCGAATGGAAAACAACCCAATGGCCAGCAACCCAGCGAGGGCCAACCGCAGGAAGGACAGCAGCCGGGGCAGCAACGGGGAAGTAAGCAGCCAATGGGCCAGCAACCGAACGAGGCTCAACCGGGATCACAGCCCGGCGAGCAGCCGCCCGGACAAACTCCAGGCAAACAACCTCAGCCCGGCCAACAACCCGGCCAACAAGGACAATCGGGTGAGCAACAGCAACCAGGTCGACGTCAGCCAGGCCAACCGAAGCCTGGGCAATCTGGCCAACGCGGTGCTCAGCGATTGTCTGACTCGAATCAACCCAGCGGATCACAGCAGTCAGAAGGAGGCACGAACCGCGAGTCCGCTCCGATTTCCGGCGAGGATTTCGTCAACTGGTCCGATCGTCTGCGCGATGTCGAGGAAATGGTGGACGACCCCGAACTGCGAGCCGAAGCCGCCCGTATCCGCGACCAAGCCCGGTCTCTCCGAGCAGAAATGAAACGCCATTCAAAGGAACCCAACTGGGGCCTCGTGCGAGTCAACGTCGCCAAGCCGCTCGCCGAACTCTCAAACCGCGTTGCGGAAGAGTTGCTCCGTCGCGCTTCCCAGCAAGCCATCGTCCCACTCGACCGAGATCCCGTCCCGCCCAAGTACTCCGAAAAGACTCGCCGCTACTACGAACGTTTGGGGAGTGGTCAGTAATCGCGAAGCGATCGGAGGAACAAAAAAAGCCCGGCCTCCCATTTCGGAAGGCCGGGCTTTGTTTATTTTGCGAACGGCTTTTCAAACCATTCTGCAAACTCGATTTTTGTTACTTCTTCGCAGCAGCAAACCGGCGAGCGACTTCGTCCCAGTTCACGACGCTGAAGAACGCGCCGATGTAATCCGGGCGACGGTTTTGATACTTCAGGTAATAAGCGTGCTCCCACACATCGAGGCCGAGGATCGGGGTGTGACCTTCGGAGAGCGGGGAGTCTTGATTCGCGGTGCTTTCCACGAGCAGGCGTCCGCCACCATCGACTGACAACCAAGCCCAGCCACTGCCGAAGCGAGTTGTCGCGGCCTTGATGAATGCCTCTTTGAATGCCGCAAAGCCGCCCAATTGCGCGGTGATCGCCGCAGCGAGTTCGCCAGTCGGCTCGCCGCCACCGTTGGGCTTCAGAATCGTCCAGAACAGCGCGTGATTGGCGTGTCCGCCGCCGTGGTTCCGCACAACCATGCGGATGTCTTCGGGGATGCTCGACAAACCACGCAGTAAATCTTCGACCGACTTCGAGGCCAACTCCGGATGCTTCTCAATGGCACCGTTGAGGTTGGTGACGTAGGTCTGGTGGTGCTTGGTCCGGTGAATGTTCATCGTTTGCGCGTCGATGTGCGGCTCCAAAGCGTTC
>JANNDA010000566.1:0-2682 GCA_031387195.1 Planctomyces sp.
CCGCGCTCGACCAATCGCCGCGCGATCAAACAGCGCGTGCCGTACTCGCGTGTTTCGTCGCGGTCGAGTCCGTACAGCTTGTGTGTCTCAGCGGTTTCCTGGGCGATGTCGAGTGCCTCTTTCGCCGCCGTTTGCATGCGGGCGGCCAGCTCATACGACTGGATGCGAGCTTCGAGGTCCGCCTCGCCCGGATGCAGTTCGAGATGCCGGCGATTCAGCGTCCGCAGCAAGTCGAGGTTCTGAGCTTGCAGCGTCCCTTTCAGATGCGGCGGCGGATCGAGGTTTAAGATGCGCGGCTCCTGAGCACGCAGCACGGTTCCTTGAAACAGCGGCGGCATGAACCCGTTCGACCAATTCAACACGCCGTCGACCGGATGCCCTCCTGGATCGCTCAACACCATGTAAGCCGGCAATTCCTGACTCTCGCTCCCCAGTCCATACGTCAGCCACGATCCGAGTGCCGGCCGCCCCGTCACCGCCGGGATGCCCGCGTTGATGTAGCGAATCGAAACCTCATGCCCGTTGTGCCCGCTGTGCATCGAACGAATCAGACAGATGTCATCGACGATCCCCGCCGTGTGCGGCAGCAGTTCTGAAACCTCGGTCCCACAATCGCCGTGCTTCGCAAACTTCCACGGACTGCCGAGCAGTTTTTTGCTGGCTCGATTCACGAAGCTGAAAACGACTTCGCCGGAGTAATCGGTCCCACTGAATTTGGTCAGCTCCGGTTTCGGATCGAGCAAATCCATATGAGCCGGCCCGCCGTGCATGAACAGCGAGATCATCGCGTTCGCTCGTGGCGCGTGATGAGTCGGCTTCGGCGTCAAATCAAACGACTGCGGCCGCAACTTCACCGTCGGCGGAACGGCCAGCAACTTTTCTTGATTCAGCAACCAAGCCAGCGCGACCGACCCGATGCCGAGAGTGCTCCGCGAGAGAAGTTCACGGCGAGAGATCAAACTCATATTCGACATCATTCAAAACTCTTTTCTTCGATGAGCCACAAAGCCTATCCGACTTCTTTCATCGGACGAATTCGACACGGCGGGAGCGGACGACCTGTGGATTCCAAATGACTGACAACCTCGTCGGCGACGTCACACAAGTCCGAGTAGAGCTGCCGCGGGTTGTCGCCATGAATTCCCGTGATCAGGTCCGGGCACTTGCCGAGATAAGTCTGATCCTCTTCGCTCCATTCGACCCATTTGTGGTATTGGTCACTCGTTTTCATCGCTCACCTCGTCAATGGCCTGTTGCACTTGAGATTCTTGGTAACGCTTGGCGTCATCGCCGGATTGGCCGCTCAACGTGACGGCCCCAGCATACCGTTCATGCACGAACTTTCGATGCGATCCTTTGCCACCGCCCGGTATCTCTTCAAATCCAGCCGTGCTCAAGTCTTTGATCAACTCTCGAATCTTTCTTGGCATGAACAGTCCTGATCACAACCAGCAGCGTCGTTGTTTGAACGTTTCGGATTGAAAATCCAAACGCTGCGGCATCCAATGCGACGTCTCAAAACAAGGAATCCCAAGTGCTCACCGCCCCTAAGCAGAATTGGACTCTTTACGAAGCCAAGTGTCGCGAGGCTCACACGGCTTGGCTGCGCGGATTGTCTCCCGAAACAGCTTGGGAGTTACATCAAAGTCTGTTTTCCGCCGCGATGAGTCAAGGAGCTTTTCCGCTGCCGCCGGAACTGGCTCAATGTCGCTGGGACGAAAAGCTGACTGTTCGCCGTCGGCAAGTGGCGGCGTTTGCTCGAATGGACCAACTCCGTCATGACTGATGCCCTGCAAACGACCCTGCGTGACCTCGCCGCATGGCTGCGTTCCGAGTCGATTTCGTTCGCCGTCATCGGTGGCATCGCCGCTTCGGTGCGCGGCGAACCCCGCTTCACCGCCGATATCGATTTGGTCGTGGGCATTGATGTCGAACAAGCCCTGCGGCTGGCGGAACGATTGCCGAGCAGCCCGTTTCGTCCGTTGTTTGACGGCATCGCCGAAGTTATCGAGACGGCTTTCTTGATGCCGCTGGCTCATGCTGTCACGGGAATTCGAGCGGACATCGCCATCGGACTCAGCGGCTTTGAACAACAAGCGATTGCTCGCGCGACGCCTGCGCTCATGGGCGACTTCACGGTTCCCGTGGTGACGTCCGAAGACTTGATCCTGATGAAGCTCCTCGCCAGCCGCCCGCGCGACTTGGAAGACATTGAACGCATTGTGCTTCGTCATCGCCAGACGCTCGATTGGGCCTATCTGATCGAAACCGGACAACATCTTCAGGAGGCGGTCGCTCAAGACTTGGTTCCGTCGCTGGAGGAACTGCGGGGTGTCCGATGATTCGCGTCGAATTGAGCCCAACTTGTTTCAATCGACATACAAAAACTCGTTGGAACTCAACACCGCTTGGCACAAGTCGGTCAGTGCCTGCAATTCGGGGTCGGGAGTTGCGGCGGTGCTCGTCAGCATTGGCAGTTGTTGGTTGAGGAAATTGAGCACGGCATGAAGTTCGGGCTGAGTCACGGGGCGACCGTAAGCAATCTGCCAGGCGACCGCGACTTGGCTGACGAATGATGGCGGCGGCGGGCCGGTGAATTCTTTGTCGGATTGCCATGCGCGTTCTTTTCCGTCAGCCGTTTTCAGTTTGATCAACACCGGCCAGCCGAACGAATCGGAGTTG
>JANNDA010000591.1:0-8692 GCA_031387195.1 Planctomyces sp.
GCATGCCGACTTTGCCTGAAACGGTTCGGTTCTTCAGATCGAGAGTCAGTTGCAGGTTGTGCCACTGGTTCGGCTTCAACGTGGATAGGTTTTCGATCGTCTCACCGCTTCGCAGCGAAACGGACTCCGACGAGATCAGCACTTCGATGGCGGGGGAGTCCGGCATGGCCCCAATCCAGAAGCGATGCGCCGGCTCACTGACCCGAAGCGTGAGCGAGGGCGATCGCTCCAGACGACTTCCGGATTCAGGGCCGTCGCGACGCTCGCCCTCGCTTACGCTTCGGGTTGGTGAGGGGCCAACGCGGAAGTCGAGGTTGACGTGCAACGTCTCGCAGTTGTTGCGTGAGCGGCGCGGATAGAGAGCTTGAGCGATCCGATACTCCCCTGTCCCGGCTGCGATACTCGCGCCGACTTTGCCTCGCGGATAGAGATTCTTGAACGGGCTTTGAGCTGCGTTGGTGATTGCGATCTTGCCCTGATAGAGCCACGGTGGCACGAGCACGCCGTTGCTCCCGCCCGCCGCGGCCGCCTGCATCTCGAAGTCGCCGTCAAGATCATGCAGCGAACGGAGGATTGCCGTTGGGACGGGCTGCTTCTGTTTTTCGAGGCTCGCCGCGAGCGAAGCGACTCGCGCGTCGAACTCGCGCCACTTCGGGACCGATTCGCTCGGTGGCAGCAGCGGCACCATCGAGCGGACTTTTTGCTTCTGCTCGGAACCGGGGAACGCATAGCGGCTGCTGTCGAAGATGCCGTACAGCGCGTAGTAGTCGCTCATCGAGACCGCATCGAACTTGTGATCGTGACACCGCGCACAGCCGAGACTCAGGCCGAGCACCGTCTGACCCAGATTGTCGATCGTGTCCTGAATCGTCAGGTGGTGATAGTTCTCCGAGTCGAAGCCGAACCTCCGCGAGATCGCGAGATAGCCGGTCGCGGTCGCGCGTTCGGCGTAGCGCTCGCGCTCACTAACCCGCTGCGTCAGCGAGGGCGTTGTGGAATCGACGGTCTTTGCGCGATCGCCCTCGCTGACGCTTCGGGTTAGTGAGCCGATGACATCGCCCGCGATCTGCTCGCGCAGGAATTCGTCGTAGGGTTTGTCGTTGTTGAAAGCGTCGATGACGTAGTTGCGATACCGCCACGCGAGCGGCACCGGATAGTCCGCCGTCTCACCCGCCGTGTCGGCGTACCGCACGACATCCAGCCAGTGCCGCCCCCAGCGCTCACCATACGCGGGCGACTTGAGCAGTCGATCGACGAGGGTCTCGAATGCTTGCGGTGAGTTGTCTTTCTCAAACGCCTGAACCTCTTCCGGAGTCGGCGGCAGTCCGGTCAGATCGAAGGTCGCGCGGCGAATCAACGTGAGCTTGTCAGCGATCGGGGCGGGGCAGACTTCGCCCTCGCTGACGCTTCGGGTGACATGGTTCATTCGAACTCCGGCCGCTTCTTGCTGCGCTCGAATGAAGGCATCAACGCTGCTCTTGACCCACGCCTTGTCCTGCACGACCGGCGGCGCGACATCGCGGATCGGCTCGAACGCCCAATGTTTCGCGGATTCAAACTTCGCTGACTTTGTAGGCCAGACCGCTCCCGCTTTGACCCACGTCACGAAGTCGGCGACCTGATCGGCGCGCAGAGCTTTGTCTTTCTCCGGCGGCATCGCGGAGACATCCGCCTGTCGCTGAATGGCTTTGATGAGCAAACTCTCTTCCGGTTTGCCTGGCACAATCGCGGCACCGGATTCGCCCCCTTTGAGCAACATCTCGCGTGAATCAATTCGCAATGTGCCCGACGTCTTCGCGCCTCCGTGACAACGAAAGCAGGTGCCGACCAGAACCGGTCGAATCTTCGCCTCGAAGAAGTCCTCGCGTTCCTCGGCGCGGACGGAGCCGTCGCTCCCGATCAGAAGACTCAGCAGCAGCACGGCAAAGTGGGTCACGCGTGGCATGTTTTTTCACTTTCATCCGATGATGACTGCGGAGCGATGTTGAGTTGGCTGGCCGCCGACGATCTTTGGAGTTGTCGGAATGATGCGAACCGGACGCCCCGGTGACGAGTCAGCGGTCGAAACATTCTCGGCCATGAGGTGCTGCCAAACGCCGGTCTCGTTGGCTCGGAGCAATGGCTGAAAGCCGAGTGCCAAGCGGCCCATTGTGAATCGCGCGTTGATGTCTTGCAGCGGGCGAAGCACAACTTCGCCGGTCAGCAACTCGTGCTGGGCCGCATCAATTCCCAGCGGCCCGAAGTAGCCCAGTTGTTGCAGTCGCTCTGCCGCTCGAAGGGCGATCTCGACCGCTGGTTGCCAATGTTCAGGGACGGCCTCAACTCGCGAGAAACGGCTGCCGCGATAACAACCTTGCGCATCGGTCAGCAGCGGCGTGATCCCCTCCAAACGCGGTGTTCCCACAACACGCGGCGGGATCGTGAATTGCAAACCGACTTCCTCACGAATCGGTAGCCACGGCTCGAAAAAGACGCAGCCATCCGCCGCGAAACGCCGCTGAAGCCAACCTTGATGCGAGGCCGACAACAGCACTCCACGCCCCAGGATTCGTTCGCGCGCGGCCATGCCAAAGTTGGCTTTGATGACCCAACGATGTGCGTCAGGCCGGTCACTCCATTTCTGAGCCGACTTGGCCACGATCGTGGCCAAGTCATCAAGCCGCTCGAGGCGTGCCGCGCCGGGAAGTGCGACTTCCAGTTCTTGTTCCAACGCGAACGACCAGGCTCGCGAGTTGCCCGCGCGAACGGCCGCTTCACAGGAATGAGAGACTTCCTGACCCAGCCTCATCGCCCGCCGCGACCAGCCCCAGGGGACAAGTTCGATGTTGTCCATCGCCAACGCCCCGAAGTCAGTCACTCCACGAACGCGCGGCAAACCGGCCTTGGCGAGTTCGTTCCAAAATGAATCTGGAATCTCTTCCGGAGTCCAAATCAAATCGCCATCGTCAGCCAGTGCAATCCAGGCGGATGCCCGCTCGGCCAGCAAGCGTCGAACAACAGAAGGTGCTTGCCAGCCAACGGGGTCGGCCAGTTCGTGCTCGAAATCGTAGTTGCCGTAAAACAGGCGGGGCATGGAGGGCAATCAGCGTGTTGGCGATTTAGAGTGCGGGTGGCGAAGTAACCCGAAGCGTCAGCGAGGGCGAACGCTTCAAAAAGCTCCGGATTCAAGGTCGCGTGAAGCGTTCGCCCTCGCTCACGCTTCGGGTTACTTTGGTTTGGCCGCCCGAGTTACGGCTTCTTCGGCAAGTGATAGCCTTCGCGGTTGATGCGAATCCGATACAGGCTCTTGCCAGCGGTGATGTAGAGCAGATTCGCATCCTTGCCGCGTGCGAAGCCGACGTTCGTCGGGACTTCGGTCTTGATGTAGGCCAGTTCTTTCCCTGCGGGCGAATAGACGCAGATGCCGGGTCGATTTTCGGCCCGCACGGCGACGTAGAGGTTGCCGTCTTTGTCACAGACCAGGCCATCCGGGCCATCGAACGGCGAGTAATCAACCAGCACCTTGCGGAACGTCGCTGTGCCGTCGGCGGCAAGGTCGTAAGCCTGCAGCGCCATGAATCCTTTGCGGAGCGGTGTCGAGACTTTGTCGGCTTGTTCCTGAGCATCTCCTTTGCTGAGCCGATCAATGGCCGTTCCGCCGTTGTCATTGCTCACGACATACAACGACTTCTGATCGGGCGAGATGCAGACGCCGTTCGCCTTTCCCGCATCGGTGATGATGCGGTGGATCGAGCAGTCGGCGTCGATGCGGTACACGCCGACGACCGGTTGATCGATCGGTTCGTGGCCGAGGTAACGGGGATCGCTGAAATAAATGCGGCCCTTCTCGTCGATCGTGATGTCGTTGGGGGAATTGAGCGGTCGGCCCTCGAACAAGCCGGCGATGATGTGCGTCTTCCCGGTCTTCATGTCGGTGCGAGTCACTCGGCGACCACCGAAATCGGCACCTTCAGCAACGATCATGTTTCCCGCCGCGTCGAACTTGATGCCGTTCGACATGCCGCTGGGGGAGCGGAAAATCGTCGTCTGCATTGTCGCGGGATTGAACTTCCAAATGTGTCCCGCTTCGATCGCGCCGTGCTCATCACGAGACATGTGCGAGAAGGTGATTTCACTGAAGTAAACCATGCCGTCCGCCGCGACGGAAACACCCTCCGTGAGCACGCGCGACTCGAACAGTTTTTCCAACTTCGCATCGGCCGGAACGATCGGCTCCTCGGCGAAAAGCGAACCGAGACAGAGCAGGTTGGCCAGGACAAAAACGCTGCGAATCGAGGCGTTGAGCATCATTGAGTTCTCCTGAAGGGGAAGTGTCCGCGAAGGGTACTGGCAGCAAATATATATCGCGGCGAAGTCGCAAACCAACGTCGCCGTCACCGCTCCGCGTGACGAGCCGAACACTCCTCCAGCGCGGTTTGGCGATTCGGCTCATCACGCGGAGCGATGATGGCGACGTACTCACCGCCACGGATTTCCTTCCACCGTCGCGCAGCTTTCATCGACGATGATCCGCTCCGGCTTCGGCCCAGCGTAGACCCACAGCATTTCCATCGTGCTCTGCGAATCGTTGATGAAGTAATGCACGCGACCGCGCGGTTGCAGGGCGGTGGCACCGTCGCTCATCGAGTAGCGCCGGCCCTCGACGACACACGTCGCCGTTCCCGAAATGATGCAGATTGATTCGTCGAAATCATGCACGTGCGCGGGGAGCCGACCGGTGGGATGAAACAGTCCGTAACCACCGCTCATTTCCAGGTCCGGCATCAAATTCGAATTAAAGCAATCGATGAACTCCGTGCTCGGCCCGGCGGCAAAGCGTTTCGCGGTGGCGAAGCGATTCACTCGCTCGGCACCGGGAACCCCTTGCGAATCATCCGGCATCGCACGTCGCGAGAAGAACTTCTCGATCAGCGTCCGGCTGGGGGAATCGCTGGCCATCGCGATGTGAAACACCGCCGGTTCCGTCGCCGACACGTTGCGCGCCGAATGAGCGAGCCCCGCCGGAACCACGACGTTGTCCATCTTCTGGAGCGTGTAGCTGCGGCCCTCGACTTCGACTGTCGCGGTCCCACTCAGCAACGTGATCGACTCGCTGAAAGTGTGCGAGTGATACGGCAAGTGTGCGCTCGGAGCGAAAGTCACGAAGCCGGTCGTCAGCTTGCGAGCTTTGTTGTGCGAGCCAACGAGACATTCAAAAGTCACGCCGCGGCTGATCTCCATTTGCGGACTCGATCCGACCGCGTTCATCACTTCGGGCCGATCAGGGCGCATGGATTCCGGCGGTCGCGGCAACGGAGCGGCGGTCTTGAACGCGGTCGGCTCAAACGAAGCCTGGATCGGACGATCGCGACCGACAACATTCAGCGAGGCACGCAACGAGCGAAGCAACAACCCAGAGTCGATGCCGACACCGATCATGCGAAAGCCCTGTTTCTGGCGTTCGACCAAGTTCTCTTGGCTCGTCGCGATCACGCCGCAATTCTTCCCCGCGCGACGGAGCGTGTCTTTGATCTGCAAAATTTGATCGGCGATCCCCGGCCCTTCCCATTGACCACGATATCCGGCGGTCGAAGAGAAATCGGCCGGCCCGAAGAAGAACAGCTCGGTCCCGTCCACTTGGCTCATCATCGGCACCTGCCGGATCGCCTTCACCGATTCGATGATCGGCACGACGAGCACATGCTCGTTCGCTTCGGAGGTGTGTTCGACGAAGCATTGCCCCCAGCACGTCGCCCGCTCGGCCCCGATCCCGCGCATCCCCTCGACTGGATACCGAGCGAACGCAATCGCCTGTTTGAGTTGATCGGCCGATTCCATCCAAGGAATGACCACTCCGTCCGCCCCGATATCCAACGCCCGCTTGATCAACCCGCCGTTGAGTTCCTCCAGCCGAACCAAAGCAACTGTGTCACTGCGAACCGTCGCCCGCAGGTGCTCGATGATCTCTTTCCAATCGAGATGTCCGTGTTCGGCGTCGATGACGACCCAATCCAAACCGAGCGCAACCGCCATCTCGGTGATGCTGGGTGATTCGAGCGTGACCCACAAACCAAACGTTGGCTGGTCGGCCGCGAGCTTGCGCCGCAGGCTGCGAATGGCGGATGTCTTCATGGCACTCCCTTGCCGGCTGATTCGGCAGCTTGAGCTGAGCGATCTTCGGTGAATCCATTCTGGTTGGGGCGAGGAAGCATATCGGCCCAACGTATGCTGAGAAGAGTACACCGTGTCGGCACAATAGGAGTGAGATTCTTCCTCGGACACAAATACCTCTGACGCAGACCCGAGCGGTTCTGCAAGACGCAGCTTCCTGTTGCTGATCGCTCAGCCCCCGGATATGGTGGCCTCATCATGCAAACGGCGTATGTGGGTGACGGGCAATTATTGGATGGTCACACGGTGGCGTTAGATAGCGCTGTCCCTTTTTCGCAAGTTCGAGTGCGCGTGACCTTGGAATTGCTCGATAACTCGACCACGAACTCGGCGGCTGAGGTTCTCGCGAAGATTTGGGAGAGACAGCGGTTGCGCGGTCATCAGTCGCCGATCGCTCAGGATGTCATTCGTGACTTGGCTGAAGAACGTGACTCGTGGGATCAGTGATCGTGCGATTGTACTTGGACACATCGCCGATCATCTTCGCCGTTGAGCGAGTCGAATCTCATTTTGCAGCGGTGGTGACTCGCATCAGTCAGCCCGACGTTTCATTGGTCACTTGCGAACTGGCTTGGCTGGAGACTCGCGTCAAGCCGCTGAAAAACAATGACGCCGCGTTGCTTGCGGACTTTGAATTGTTCTTTCAGGAAAGCTTGCCTTCGGTCTTGCCTCTGGACCGCCGCACAATGACCAAGGCCGCTGAACTCAGAGCGACCCATCGGTTCAAAACTCCCGATGCGATTCATCTCGCCGCAGCGATCCTCGGTCGCTGCGACGTTTTTTACACCAACGACCAAGACTTAAAACGCTGTCTGGAAATCGCCGTGGAAGTCGTCTCTCCGTGAGACGCATCAAGCGGCGACGGGTGAGGGTAACGGCAATGCGAAAGATCATCGCGGTGATCGCGTTCGGCTGTCTGGCATTCGGCTTGTCGCTTCGAGCCACTGCCGACGACGCAGGCGTCGAGTTCTTCGAGAAGAAAATTCGGCCCGCGTTGGTCGAGCACTGCCAGGAATGTCATTCGGTCAATGCGAAGAAGCTCGGCGGCGGACTGTTGCTCGATCATCGCGAGGGAGCCCGCAAAGGGGGCGATTCGGGAGCGGCGATTCAACCGGGTAAACCGGACGAGAGCTTGTTGATCAAGGCGATTCGCTACAACGACGACTCGGTCAAGATGCCTCCGAAGGGAAAGTTGCCGACGTCCGTCATTGCGGATTTTGAAACGTGGGTGAAGCAGGGGGCTCCCGATCCGCGCGAGAGGCCGACGCAATCCAAGGTCGGGAAGTCTTGGGAAGAAACATTTCGTGAGCGGGCGGATTGGTGGAGTCTGCATCCGGTCAACAAGCCCGCGATTCCGCAACCGAAGAATGCCGCGTGGTCCGCGCATCCAGTCGATCGCTTCGTGCTCGCGAAGCTGGAAGAGCAAGGGCTGACTCCTGCCGTGGCGGCTGATTCACGCACGCTTGTTCGCAGGTTGAGTCTGGTGCTGACCGGGTTGCCGCCCACCGTAGTGCAAGCTTCTAGCTTGCAACTCCCTCACTCATCAACGGGCCTTTCAAAATCAACGGGGTTATCAAATGAGTTGCAAGCTGGAAGCTTGCACTACGAAAAGTTGGTCGATTCGCTGCTGGACTCGCCGCACTTTGGCGAGCAATGGGCGCGGCATTGGATGGATGTCGTGCGATTCTCGGAGACTCACGGCAACGAATGAACTACGAAGTGCATCATGCCTGGCGGTATCGTGATTACTTGATTCGCGCGTTCAACGCCGATGTGCCGTTTGACCAATTCGTCCGCGAACACATTGCCGGTGATTTGCTCGCTCGGCCTCGCTGGAATGAGCAAGAGCCTTTCAACGAGTCGGTGATCGGCACCGGCTTCTATCGCTTCGGCGAGGTGAATCACGACGACTGCATCAGCTTGCGGTCGATCGGTTACGACTTGATCGACAATCAGATCGACACGCTGACGAAGGCGTTTCAGGCGACGACGGTCGCGTGTGCTCGGTGTCACAATCACAAGCTCGATGCCGTTTCGATGGATGATTATTACGGCCTGCTTGCCGTGCTGCGCAGTTCGCGTCAGGTGAGTCACTGCATTGATTCGCCGGAGGTCAACGCGGCGAACAAACAGCGGCTGCTGGAGTTGAAGAGCGACCTGCGTCGTGAACTCGCCGCCGCGTGGCTGACTGAAGTTCCGCAGATGTCCCGCTTCATCGCGGCGGCGCAGGCCAAACGAGCGAAGCGCCCGGACGCTGACGAACTGTCTCAAGGACTGAACCCACAACGATTGGAGAAGTGGGTTGCGGCGCTCGCGGCGGAGAAGCAGCCGCTCGACGATCCGTTTCAGGCATTGCGCGTTGTCTTGAGTGTCGAGCCAACGATGCTCGCTGCCGAATGGCACAAGCTCGCGGAGCAAGTGGCGAAGGAAGATCGTGAGCGCTCCGAATTCAATCAGTCGCAGTTCGTCACGTTCGCCGATTTTCGCAGCGTCTCTTCGAATTCTGGCGAACGGGGTGGCGTCAGCCCCCCGGTTGTTGTGC
>JANNDA010000592.1:0-2704 GCA_031387195.1 Planctomyces sp.
CGGACGAACGTCCTCAACCAAATGACGCCTTGTTCCGCCATTTTTGAATTTTGCGGTGCCTGACCCCGGTTCGACATCAACTCTGAAGGAACCGAATGCGCTGGTCCATTCAACGACAATTGCTCGCACCGATGCTGCTGATGGTGGTTGTCGCCAGCGTGCTTTCCAGCGGAGTGAGTGCCTGGGTCGGCAGCACGTGGGCTCGGCGTGAAGAGACTGATCGACTGGGCCGCGTGGTCGCGACGTTGACCGACGTCAGCTTTCCTCTGCAAGAGACGGTCTTGCAGAAAATGGCCGGACTGTCGGGAGCTGATTTCGTTGTTTGGGATCAGCAACAGGTCGTGCAGTCGGCCACTTTGCCGCTGGATGCCGCGAGCCGCGAATTGCTCAAACGAGTTCCCGAAACGGGGCCGCTCTCCGATCTCTCGCGCAATCCGACGTTGGTGATTCAGCGACACAGTTACCTTACGGCGAATGTCCCGCTGCGGAGAACGGGGACTCGGCCGCTGTCGTTGTTGGTGTTGTACCCGGAGGATCGCTGGTGGACCGCAACGCGCGGCGCGATCTTGCCGCCGATCATTGCGGGAGGAGTGACGGCACTGATCGCTGTCGTGCTCACCACGTGGTGGGCTCAACGATTCGTGCGGCCGATCGCGCGACTCAGTCGGCAGTCGGAGGAAATCGCGAACGGTGTCTTTCAACCGATGCTGCTGCCGGCTCGTGATGACGAACTCCGCGATCTCACGCAGTCGATCAACCGCATGGTCGAGCAACTGACGCGCTACGAGCAGCAAGTGCGGCGGAACGAACGCCTCAAGACGCTCGGCCAACTCGGAGCGGGGCTGGCTCATCAATTGCGAAACTGGCTGACGGGAGCGCGAATGGCGTTGCAGTTGCACGCGCGCGAATTCCCGCTGGGTGCGAATGCTGAGTCGATGGAGATGGCGTTGCAGCAGATCAGCTTGATGGAGTCGTATCTGCAACGCTTTTTGACGCTCGGTGCCGGACGCAGTGAATCACCGCGTTCGATCGAGCGAAAGGAAGTCTCGCTGCCGCAGTTGATTGACGACGTTTTGTCGCTGATCAATCCGCGCGCTCGGCATGTCGGCGTCGAGGTGCAGTGGTTGCCGCCAGTCACGCCGATTGTGGTACACGGCGATCGCGAAGAGCTTCAAGAACTGCTCGTCAACTTGCTGCTGAACGGGATCGACGCCGCAGTCCATTCGGCCACGACACCGTGGGTTCGCATTGAACTCGACGACAGCGCGACTGACCGAGTTCGGCTACGGATCATCGATTCCGGACCTGGTCCGAATGCGATCATTGCCGCTCAACTGTTTGAACCGTTTGTCACCGACAAACCGGAAGGAACGGGACTCGGTTTAGCTGTCGCGAAGCAAATCACAGAGGCTCACAACGGCGAGCTGCGCTGGCGACGTGACGCCGAGACGACCGTGTTTGAGGTCGAACTGCTGAGTTGCGATCCTCAAACGTAGCACAGGCGGCTCGCCTGTGATTTCATTCCAAAGAAAACACTGGCGTGCCGCCTGTGCTACGTTTTGGAGACCGGCTATTCGAGCGCAAGTCCGCAGACTCTCCGTGATCGCTGTTACTTCGCCACAGCTCAAACCTTTTGCGACCGTTGCGAGCGATGTCATTCGGTGAGTTGTCCGATCCGAATCTTGTTTCCGTTCCGTCTGGTTCGGCGAATGAAGAGTATCCTTCGTCGAAGAATCGGAATCTGATGGTCTCTCACTGGCCAACAATGAAACTCAGCAGAGGACTTTTCCAATGACCATCGTGAAGGAATTCAAGGCGTTCGTTCAACGGGGTAACGTCGTCGATATGGCCATCGGCGTCATCATGGGGGGCGCGTTCGGCAAGATCGTGAACTCACTCGTCGCTGATGTGCTCACACCGCCGCTGGGATACATCACTGGTGGAGTTGATTTCAAAAATCTCTCCAAAAAAATCACGCCTCCGCAAATCGGCGATGTGGTGCCAACAGCGGTCGAGATCAAGTACGGGCTGTTTCTTCAGGCGACGTTTGATTTCCTCATCATCGCTTTCTGCGTCTTCATGATCGTGAAGCTGATGAACAAGATGAAGCAGGCCGAAGCGGAGCAACCGGCCGCCCCCGCCGCTCTGCCAGAGCCGACGCCGCAAGAAAAACTGCTCACGGAAATTCGCGACCTACTCAAAGCCCGTGCCTGAGAAATTTCAAAACGTAGAACAGGCGGCTCGCCTGTGTGTCGCCACGGAACAATCACAGGCGAGCCGCCTGTGCTACGGAAAAGTCACCGGCGTGACGAGCAACGATTCGGGGATCAATCCTGAATCGCTGATCTCTTCTTGCCAAAGTTCAAGTGCCGCTCGCATTTTCTTCAGCGTCTCAGTGTGTTCGGGACGATCGGCGAGATTCACGATCTCGTGCGGATCAGCCGCAGTGTCGAATAACTCTTCGACCGGCTTTGTTTCGCGAAAGAAGAGCGCGGGAGCGCCGCTCAATTGGCTGTCGGCATTCAGCCGTCGCATCTCGCGCATGGTCGGCATCTGATTCATGTAAGTGATGTTCTGAGCGTAGGACCGTCGCGGCGCGAAGTTGCGGATGTATTTGAATTGCTTGTCGCGTGCTGAGCGAATCAAGTCATAGGTCTCGTCCATTCGGTCACGATGCCCAAAGACGAATTCGCGATCGACCGTC
>JANNDA010000597.1:0-2762 GCA_031387195.1 Planctomyces sp.
GTTCGGCCTCGACCATTCGTGCGGTGGAAAGTGTGATCGCATCGAGATCGGCCAGTCCGGACAGAGCCGCGATCGCATACAGCCCGGTATGCGGCAGGTATTCCTTCGAGGCCGCGACAGAGATCAGCACCACGCCGTACAGCACGCCGAACAAAATTGCCGACTTCAGTTCGGACGGGTTGCCTTGAAGCGGCATCGTCTCCGACGGCTGGCTGCCACGGCGGCCGTAGACGAGCGCGAACAGCAACGAGACGACCATCAGCCCGATCAACATCGGAGCCACCGTCGGCAAAAGCGTCCGCGAGACGACCGCCACTTCCAGCAGGATGCGGACAAAGCTGACGCCGGTCGCCAAACAAATCACCGTCGCGGCGGCGGGAACCATCGCGGGTTGCTGAGCGGTGCGTCGGGCATAGCTGGCGGTCGTCGCCGTACTGGAGATGAGTCCGCCCAACAGGCCGCTCAGAATCAGTCCCGCGTGATGCCCCAGAAATTTGTAGCTGATGTAGCCGCCCAGACTGATCCCGACGACCAGCACGACCATCAGCCAAATCTCGTGCGGATTGAGTACCTCGAACGGATCGTAGGTCTCGTTCGGCAGCACCGGCAGCACGATGAACGTGATCAAGACGAACTGCATGATCGCCTTGATGTCCGCGTCACCCAACTTCGTCACGAGGCCGTGCAACTGCGGCTTGAATTGCAGCAGCACGGCGACGCCGGCTCCGACAACCACGGCGATGATCATCGGCCCGCTTACGCACAACGCCCCGACCGCGAACATCACCAGCATCGCCGCTTCGGAGGTGATCCCGCGATCGACCTCGGAGCGGACTTGCCGGCTCCCCAAGGCAATCACCGCGACCGTGGCCAGCAATCCGGCGGCGACCAGCCAGCCGCCAAACGGCTCCGCCAGAATCGCACACAACGAACCGAACACCGTCACCAACGGAAACGTGCGCACGCCACCCAACGGCGAATCCACATGCTGCCGCTGTAAGCCGACGAGGCCGCCGAGCAACAGTGAAATCGCCAAACTCTGAAATAGTTGTGTGCTCATGAAGGATCGCCAACACGGGTCGTGCCATCGACGTGGCATTGTACGCAACGGGCTCGTTCCGCGTGCGAACAACGAATCTCCGGGCGTGAGGCGGGACCGGTATGGCAGGCGGCACAATCTTCTCGCATGAAATGATGATGCGGGATCGTCGGTGGCGCGAGCTTGTGTGCTCGCTCGCCCTGAGTGCCGGCGATGCGAAACGGTTCGAATGTGCTCCCGACGAAAACGTCTGGAGTCGTTTGAAACAAGTGGCATTGTTGGCAACGGGACTCGTCGCTCATGCCGGGAGTTTTGGTATGTGGATTGGCCGGAGCAAAACCCAGCGGCGGGCGGGCGCTACCGGTCGGCGTGTGACACGTCACGCACTTTCCGGACAGAGGGGGATGCGGAATGACCGGCGGTGCTCCAGAAAACAAGCGGCGTTCGGCTCGCTTGGCAGCCGAGGCTGGTTTCATCGGAGTTTCGTCACCTGTTTGCGAACAGCCGGCAAGAAGCACGACAAGTAACCCGAAACGTAAGCGAGGGCGAACGCTCAGCGGCTCCGTGTCACGACATTGTGGCGTGAAGCCTTCGCCCTCGTCCTCGCTTACGTTTCGGGTGACTTCGTTCTGCATGGCTACACCTTTTCCACGCGGACTGCGCATTTCTTGTTGTCAGGTTCCTTGCTGATGTTGTCCATCGCGTCCAGCGCCAGGACGTTGGCGAGGCGTGACTCATCAAAGAACGGAATGAAGACCGAACCGGCAGGTGGCTGGCCGCGCTCGTCGATTTTTGCTTTGAGTTCGAGACGGCCTCGGCGGCTGACGACGCGGACCTTTTGGGTAGTTGTCCATTCTCTGCGCAGCGTGAAGCGGTCGAAGATTTTGGGACTTTGAGAGTCTGTCGGCGCGAGGGATGTTGAAAGGCGAGCCGGGACAACAGGCGTGGCTGGCGTTTGGTCATCCGCTCGGAATGGGAAGCAGGCGGTCGAGCAGCGACTTGTTGGGCGGCGCGAGCTGAAGCGCGGACAACAGTTGTTCAAAGCAACTTTGGCCTGTGTTGCTCCAGCGTTGAATTTCCTCGATCACTGTCGTCAGCGTGTAGGTCGACAGGAAGCAGCGGAGTGACTCCAGCACGCTGACGAGGATCGTTTGTCGCCGTGCGCCGCCGAGCGTTTTGTTCGTGCGGCCTGTCTTGCGGGCGGTGGCGGAAGAACGCAGCGTTCGTTCGGCTTCGTTGTTCGTGCCGGCCACGGGGAGTGTTTCGCCTTGGAGCGTGGTGACCGCCGCCGCCGTCACGAACGTGAACAGTTCCTGAGCCAGCATCAGCCGCATCAGTTCGTTGCACAGCAACCGGAAGTCATTGGCCGCGCCGTCGCTGGGTGGCAGTTCGGCGAAATAGGTCGGGCCGCACAGTTCCAGAATCTCGTCGTCGAGCTCGGCGACTTTCCGCGCGCGGCCCGCGTCGCTCAGGCGGCCGTCGCGTTGCACGCGGCACGCCGAACGATAAATCTCCAACAGTTGATCGGCGAGATGGTCCGGGCCGAGGTGACACTTGCCGCAGTTCTCCGGTTGCCGAGCACGTCGCGGCGAGAAGTCATGGCGGCTGTGACATGCGGAGCATGATCCCAACGAGCCATCGAGATTCAGCCGTTCGATGCCGGTGTTCGGCCAAGTGTCGGCATGGAGCTTCGGTCGGCCGTCTTCGGATTTGGCGATGCGGT
>JANNDA010000620.1:0-4097 GCA_031387195.1 Planctomyces sp.
GAACTCCCAAAGCGCGGTGGACGCCGTGGCAAAATCGCCACTCCTCCGACTCCGCTATACGTGGACCCGGTCAGGCCTTGGTCAACCGCAAAGACCACGTCCTTACGCTCGGCGAGATACAGATGCAGCAAGCCGGCGGCGGCCAACGGGCCAGTCACGACACCGCGTGGTGAAAACAGAATGTCCATGTGCGACGAGTAGGGCATCAAGTACTGCTGCTCCAAAGCCATCGCTGACGGCGGCGCTCCCGGACGCCAGTCCGCAGGAACCTGAGAGGCATCCAAGTCGATGACCACTCCCTCCGGCAGCAGAATCGGCTGAGCATCCGGCAGAATGCGCGGCGGCAATTCCAAGATGTAGTTGTTTGGCCCACCACCTTGAAACGCAACGACCTCGGTGGGCGGCGTTGTTCCGGGATCGCGATACGGAGTAATCAGTTGCAGAACTTGGCTGGTCGGAGACAACCGATGAGTCAAGACTGTGTACCACGTCCCGTTATCATCCGCCGGGATCTTGATCCGCGGAGCGTCGAGATCGAGCACGCCGTTGTTGTTGCCGTTTGGCGGTGAGTCTTCCCCAGGATCAAGAACCCCATTCAGATTCAGATCTTCAAACAGCCCCAAGAATCCGCGTTCTTTCAGTGCGCTCCAGCCACACGAAGCATCGCCACGCACGATGCCAACTCGCTCAATGTCCAACATACCGTTGCCGTTGAGGTCTTCACCAGCGTCCAACAAGCCGTTGCCATTGGAGTCCTCGGTGTCAGCGACGCCATCGCCGTCCAGCCGCCCGTTCATATTCGTGTCTTCGCCAGGATCGAGCTGCCCATCTCCATCCGTGTCTTCTTCAAAGTCCATTCGCTCTAACCGAATTCGTCCCTCGTTCCAATTCTTCGAGGCACCGATGTAAATCAAAGCGGTCACCATCCGCGGTTCGGTCGGGTCCACCAGCAGTCGAATGCCACGAGCTTCGCGGGCGAAGATCGCTCGATCACGAGCCCCCTCCAACGCGGATGCCAGTTGCCGAGCCCCCGATCGGATTCGCTCCGACGTGAATGAAAAGTCAATCGCCGTGACCGTCATCGCGATCAAGATCAACATCACCGTCACGACAACCAACAGTTCCACCAACGTGAATCCAGACCAACGGCCTGCTGTTCGCTCAAATGTAGTCCGCTCTCGCCGAGAGCGAGTTGCGGTTTGCGAAGAGACCCGACGACATTCTGAAGTGACTCGAATCCCGTTCATGCTACTTCCCCTTTCCCGCACGTCGATTACGGTTCGTGAGGTTGTCCGTCAGTGCCGAGATCACGTTATTCCCGTTGGGAGTCAGCACGCTGGTCGTGATGTCGTAAGCCCCGCCGGGACCATGAATCGGTTGAGCGAGGATGCCCATATCAAGAACACTGTTGCTATTCGTGTCTTCGCCAGCACCAAGAACTCCGTTGCCATTCGTGTCCTCGTTGAGATACGGCTCATAAAGCCCCAAGTCCCCATCGGCACCGCACGAGACAATCAGCGGAGTGTGGTAGGTGTCCAAGGTCGGATAGAACGATTCGTTGTAACTCCCCGTGACAACGGTGCCAGAAGCAAACAACCGCTTCATCTCCGTAGTAATTAGCCCATAGGGATCGTCCGGGTCTTCACTGAGCGGATCCCACTGCATCAGTGGATATGCCGGGGCAGGCGGCAACGCCTCCATCAGCAGACCGGCAATCGGACGCATATCCAGAGGAGCCAATTTGAGGGCCACGTCATCAGATCCGCGTTTGCCATAATCCAAGAAGTCATCGACCGTCCCGGTGCCGTCATCGTCAATTCCCGCAACACCGTACATCCCATCGGCCCCGCTGCTTCCGTTCGGCTTCAACAGTCGCGTTGGCCAGCGATAGAAACGCAGCGGTCGTCCCCAGCCATCCACGAACTCCAAGAGTCCATCTCCATCCGTATCTTGAATTTCGTTATTAACTCGGAAATCCGATTCACCGATCGGCGTCACTCCAAAAGACTGCATCTGAGTCAACATGAAGTACAGCACCGCAGCGCTTTCCGTCTCCGGTTTGTGATTGAAGTGAATATACCCATCCAATTTGCCGTTGCCGTTCGTGTCTTCACCGGAGTCCAACACGCCGTTCGTATTCTTGTCCTCCGGAACCAATGACGGATCAGGCTTATCCAAGACACCATTGGCATTCCGATCCTCGCCTGGATCCAACACTCCATTTCCATTGGCATCTTCACCCGCGATGGCAGTGGGGACACCCAAGAGTGGACTACCTACAACGGCAATTCGCGGCACCATGTCTTGGTATCGCTGGGGAAACAACTGTCGAAAGAAGTCCTTTCTGGCGATGGATTCAATCACTCGTGGTGAAACACCGAAGAGGTTGCTGGCCTCAAGTGCGAGCCTTTGTTGTTGCACGATTCTCTCGAAATCGGGGGACTTGATGGCTCGCTCAAAACCTTTTCGCCGGTCATCGAGTAGCCCGTCGATCTTCATGATCAACGTCGTGGTCGCCGTTTCGCGAGCCTTGCGGATCGACGTGGTCACCGCCGAACCAAGGAGCGTGATCAACAGGCCGATGATCGCCACGACGACCAGAATCTCAACCAGCGTGAACGCGCGACGCAGACGCTCAAGCTGAGCGATTCGTGCCGTGTGATTCTTGCTTCTGATGTTCATGATCAGCCCCCATCAATTCTCTGCCGACTACTTCCGCGAATCACCAAGCCGCCCACTGGCAAAGTTCGTCATATTGTCTTGATCGTTGAGCAGCAGCGCTCCGCCATTGCTGGGATTGAAGGCCCCGCCGGTGCCGTATGTCTGATCCACTCCCGGAGAGATGATCTGAATCCCTTTGGGTTTATGCGGAGCACTCATGCCCGGTGCGGCAGCCGTGTTAATGACCGTGTAATAAGCATTCGCAATCGACATCGTCGGGTATGCGGCAACGTAGTTATCCGTGTTGTGCCAAGGTGACGCCGGAAAATCCGTCCGATAGCCGCTGACGCCGTTGAAATACAAATAAGGGTTCGCCTGGCCTGGATACGGATCCCTGTACTCCGGAAACCAATCCGCGTCATGGTCACACAAACGCCGAGCCCAATTGATGTCCCCTGGCGAGGGCGTGATCGGAATATTCAACGAGCCTTTGAATTCAAAATAGGGCCCCTCGCGATTCGTTCCGGTACCCAGCGGGAACTGAGGGTCTTTAGAAAATCCCGTGAAGGCACCACTTGCCGGACTGACAAGCCCACCGAGAAAGAACACGAGACACTCCGACCCGCTCAAGTTCAATTCTGTGGGCACAGGAGACATCGATGCCCAAGGAGTTGCCGGTAGCCACGTTCCACCAGAAGCCAGACCACCGCAGCTTGCGAAATCAAACTGAGGCCAAATCTGTTTGATCGTCCCCTTGTGCCTCCGACTGAGTGCTGTTGCCTCCCAGGCCACAGCGCCCGGATAAAGAGTGAGTTGGCCCGGCGGCTCGGTCCCATACGTAGCCTTGAACAATGTGATCTTGTCTTCCAAAGCGGAGATATCGACTCGCACTTCTGCGTCACGCGCCGCACGCCGAACACTATTCACCGCCGGCAGCAGCAACCCAATCAAGATCGCGATGATCACCACGACAATCATCAATTCGAGCAGCGTGAAACCCGACCGGTTTACATTGGATTGAAGCAGCCAATTCTTTGGCTGACGTGACGAGACTTTCATTTTCTGACTCCTCGAATGCGCTTTCCCATCTTGGGATGGCCAATAGTCGCGTGTGGGAAACCGTAGGACAGGCGGCTCGCCTGCTCGTGTATTTCGATCAATCACAGGCGGGCCGCCTGTGCTACGTTTTTCAACTGGCTCAGAGGCATTCCGCAAATGCCTACTCACCCATGAATAAGTAGACGTTATCCGGCTGGTCGTGACTGACCGACTACGACAAATCGTTCAGCAATTTCACCAGCGGCATGAACAACGCGATAACAATGAAACCCACGATCAAACCCAGGATCACCACCATCAGCGGTTCGAGCAAATTCACCAAACCATCCACCAGCACCCCCACCTCTTCGTCGTAAACGTCAGCGATCTTATACATC
>JANNDA010000688.1:0-9324 GCA_031387195.1 Planctomyces sp.
TCGGCGCACCCGCTTCCAGCCAGCGGACTGTGGTTTGATTCAGTTCGCTGTTTTCGTCGTACCGTTTGCCGCCGGTGTGCGGCACGACGCCGGTGTTTTTCTCGACCAGCAAACTTTCGGCGGGCAACGCCAGATTGATGCGGCGGCCGCTCATCTCGCGAGTCAGGCGATAGTGGTCGCCATCGGGATCGAAGCCGAACAGAGACAGCCGAAATCCGTCTTTGCCACGAGCCGCTCCATGACACGACCCGGTGTTGCAACCGGCCTTCATGAACACCGGCATGACGTCCAACTTGAACGAGATCGGCCGATCCGCAGTTGCTTGAGCGACCTCAACCGGCACGACGACCGACTTCCCGCCGAAGTCTACCTTCAACTCGGTCTTGCCATCTGCCAGCGGGTATAACGTGTGGTTCTCGAACTTCACGAACGCCGGATTGGCGAACGCGAATGTCGCCGCTTTCGTGACATCGCGAGTGATCCCATCCGCGTAGGTCGCTTGTACGACGATCGACTGCCGATCACGAATCGTGTTGATTTGCGCGTTCGGCGGATACACCGCAATGGAAACTGGTACGGGTTCCTGAGCGACAGCACTCGATGTCACCAAGACTCCGACCAAAAGCAGCGTTGCCAACCCTGACAATGTTTTAGGAAATCGCATGGGATCGATCCTCGATTGAAAACTGTTTTCACTAACTAGCGGGGAGAATTCGCCTCTTGGCTGAACCGGAATTTGTCTCGCTTACTTCCCCTGCGTCGCTTTTGCTTTGGCGTCTTCGCGAAGTTGCTCCAATCGGCTGAGCCGCTTTGGTGGCGCGGCGGTGACTGGCATTGGAGCAGGAGCCGCAGCGGCGACTGCGGGCATCGGCATTGGCGCGGGTGTGTTGGGCTTTGGCGGCAACGGGACATCGATGCGGAGTTCGGCTCCGCCGACGTTGTGAGTCACTGGTTCGCCGTTGGCTGTGATCGTCACGACGCCGAAGATGCCGTGTTTGCCGGCGGGGCTGTCCTTCTCGGTGGTCACTTTGAAGACCAATTCTTTCGTGTCCTTCGTGAATTGCAGCGGCTGCGAGAGAACCTTGTTCGGCAGTGCGACGAGTTGAACATTTGCGTTCCCCTCGAATGGCGTGGCGACTACGACTTTGCAGACGACTTCGGTCGATTGACCTTGTTCGACTGCAGAGCGTTCCATGGCGAAGGTCACCCACGGAGTGGAGATCTCCAGGTTACCGAGTTGCGTCGATGAGTACGCCGCGCCGCCGATTTCGGCATAACCGAGCACAAAGACACGCCACTTACCGACCTGTGCGTTAGCAGCAGCGTTGAGCGGATACAGAGCCTCGGTCTGACCTTCGGGAATCGTGACCGATGGAGCAGCACCGACTCCAGGAGGAGCGAATGGGAAGAGCAATGTGATCGGGGCTTTGAATCCTTCTTTACGAGTGGCCACGACTTTCAGTTGCATCGAACCATTCTGAGCGAGTGGAACTTTGGGTTCGACGAGGTCGATCTTGAACGGCAATTCATCGACGACGGCCACCGCCAGTCGATCGACATCGCGCCACGAATACATCGACTGGCCGGGAGCTGAGATGATGAACTCAGCACGATTGAAGAACCCGCCACGAATCGCCGGGTTGTCGGCGTGCCGTCCGATGAAATCGACCAGCTTACCATCGAGTGGTGCGTCAGCAGCGGCCTCAAAGACGACTGGCATTGATGCAAGATTCTCGGCCATCGGCTCGGCGGTCATCGTGATGCCGGCGGGCATGCCTTGCGGTTCGAGCAGCAGCTTGCCGCCGAAGTTGGCTCGGCTGGCGTTGATGATCGTGCCGAAGCGATTGCCCTTTGCGACGTAAATTTGGCGACGGTATTGGCCGTAACGTTCGACTTGCGGGATGCTCAGTTGGAGCGACGGCACGACGCCGGTGAATTCGACGCGGTACACAAAGCCCGGCCCGCCGCGCTGCAGGTGATCGGTGACACTCAGCAGGTATTCGCCATCGGCGGGGATCGTCACGCGGAAGTAACTGTCCGGGCCACGCGAGTCGTCGTTGCTGACTATTCCGCCTCCCTGAGCGTTGTACAACACCATCACAGGATCAACGGCCGAGCGGATGCGGCGACCGTAGCACTCAACCTCGAAGACTTGGTCCTTGGTCGCGGTGAACTTGAAAAAGTCGATATCACCCGGTTCTTGCAAGATGCCGTTGAAGGCATTCGGCAGAGTGGCTGGTGTTGCCTGAGCGACGGCATTGTTTGGTTCGACTTCCAGTGAGTTGCCGTGCTCGAAGAGCCGGAATGGATTTGGCGACGGAGCAATCTCAGCACCTGTCGTCGCGAACAAGCCAGTGAACTCTTTCGAGTCGACCGTCGGGAGTTTGAATTTCTGCACGAATTCACCGGCTGGATCACCGAGGAATTTGGCGTCGATTTCCTCGCCCAGCTTGCCGCCGGCCGGATACACGGCCAACGGACGCGGAAACGAGCCAACATGCAGGCGATAGTTGCTGCCTCCGCCGTATGCGGTCTCGCGGATCTGAATGACGTACTTCCCGTCTTCTGGTGCGACGATCGACGCAACGGCGTCTTGATTGACCAGTGGCGTGTCATCGGCTGCCGACAACTCGAATCGCTTCATATCAATGATCGCGACATACGGATCGAACAGCGCAGAACCGAGCCGCATGGCCTCCACTTCAGCGCAAATTCGTTGTCCTTTCTTGGCCTCGAGGATGTAGTAATCGACGTCCTCGCCACCGACAGTGCCGACGACGGTTTGATTCAGCGTGATCGGCTGCGGCTGATCGAACAGCGAGTTCGGCTCCTTCTCATCCACCTGCGGCAGAGCGCCGATGTAGAACGTTCGATAGTCGGACACGCCAGTCTTTGTCCGCACCTGAGCGACATGCTCGCCGAGCCGACAGTCTGGCGTGATCTTGATCGTCGCCTTGCAGTTGTTGGCGTCAACGGTCTCGACCTTCACGACTTCAAAGCCGGGCGAGTAGAAGAGGATTTGCTCGCCGTCACCAAGCTGCGACCCGCTGAAGGTCATCACTGCTTCAGTGCCGCGCTGCGAGCCTCGCGGACTAATGATGCTCAGTCGGGGAGATGCAGCAAAGAGGGACGTCGCACAACAAACGAAAGCGACCGCGGCGAAAAACGCACGTCGGAACATGAAATTCCTCCGACCAAGCAAGAGAAATTGAACTGACCCAGGTGAGCGGGAGCTTCGGGTCACGGGCAGGATTGTAACCGGCAGGTATAGCCACAGAGGACGCCGAGTTTAGAAATCTCAGCGTCCTCTGCGTGTTTGTTATCAATTCAAAACTAGGCGAGCAACTCCTTGCGGACCTTACCGCCATCGACGATTTCGATCGGGCGGTCACCGGGAGCCATCAGTTCCTTGTCGGCGACAATACCCAGGCGGTCGTAGATCGTTGTCGCCCAGTCTTCGACAGTCAGGGCGTCTTCCTCTGGCTCGCTAGCAGTGCTGTTTGACGAACCGTAAACGATACCCTGCTTGATACCGCCACCGGCGAGCACCACGCTGAAGACCTTTGGCCAGTGATCGCGACCAGCGGTCGCGTTGATCTTCGGGGTGCGACCGAACTCCGAAGCGATGCAGACCAGCGTGTCCTTCAACAAACCGCGACCGTCAAGGTCACGAATGAGCTGAGCATAAGCTTGGTCGAACGCCGGAACTTGGCTGCGGATGCTGCCGTTGATGTTGTCGTGCATGTCCCAACCGCCGTAGGTCAGCGTGACGAACCGCACTCCCGCTTCGACCAGACGACGAGCCATCAACATGCGCTGCCCAGCAGTGTTGCGACCGTAGGCGTCGCGAATCGGAGACGGCTCGGCGTCAATGTTGAACGCCTCGCGAGCATCGACCGACGACACGAGTCCGTAGGCTCGTTGATAGAACGTATCGACGGCATCGAGCGAATCGGACTTCTCCTTCGACTTGAAGTGGTCATTGACCGTGTCGAGGATCGTGCGTCGCCGAGTGAATCGGCCATCATCGACACCACCAGGCAACTTCAGGTCACGGACGGTGAACCCCGCCGCGGCCGGATCGGAACCCAGGCTGAACGGAGCGAATGACGAACTGAGGTAACCGGTGCCAGCGAACTCATTCGGCTGACCTGGAATGCAAACATACGGCGGCAGATTCTTGCGTGGGCCGAACTCGTGCGAGACCACGCTGCCCATGCTAGGAAACTGCAGGGCCGGGCTGGGGCGATAGCCGGTAAACATGTTGTGAGTGCCGCGCTCGTGAGCAGCCTCGCCGTGAGTCATCGAACGGCAAATGGCAATTTTGTCGGCAATTTGCGCCGTTTGCGGGAACATCTCGTTGATGAACACTCCAGAAACTTTCGTCTGGATCGAGTTCATCGGGCCGCGGTATTCGATCGGTGCATATGGCTTGGGATCGAAGGTCTCTTGGTGAGCCGCACCACCGGGCAGGTAGATGAAGATGACCGACTTGGCGGTTCCTTCTTTGCTTTCGTATTTCTTAATGTCAGCCTTCGCCTTCAAGGCAAAGTAATCAGCCAACGAGAGGCCGATGCCGCCACAAAAACCAACATGCAAAAAGTCACGACGTGAGGGACGCACTGGCATAGCTCAGCTCCTTGAGTCTGTGTCGGAAATTTACGGGACAAATTTGAAAGCGGAAAACACAACCTAACCGACTCAGTGGCCAGTCATTTTGGTATGTCGTCATCGCTGAGCGCCAGCGAATGAAGTCTGTTGAGGCAGGTACGTGCAATCGAGTAGCTGGTGGGAACTTGCGGGAAGCCTTCGGGTCATATCGGCAAACGCCCATAAGTTAGCGCATAGGGAATCGCTCGGCCCTGGAATTGTCAAGTCCGCGCAGGAAAACTCTACCACTCCTACGCCAAACTGCCGTGAGTCGAAGCGAAGATTACGCCAGATTGAGTCTGTTCCCCTCCGCTGGGGCTCACATTCCTTTGCGTTTCCAATCGTTGAAGAACCCCGCCAATCGGCCCATTTCTCCAGGCAGAAATTTCGCAGCCGTGATATGTCCGGCATCAAGCCAGACCAGTTGCGGGCGTTTTCCGATCGA
Organism: Planctomyces sp.; assembly: GCA_031387195.1. Lineage (GTDB taxonomy): Bacteria > Planctomycetota > Planctomycetia > Planctomycetales > Planctomycetaceae > SXKJ01. The sequence continues at coordinate 5,096 of JANNDA010000688.1, forward strand.
CTCCCACAGCGCGATCGTGGCTGCCGGTGGGATAATTTCATCGTTCTTGGCCGCGACCATCAGGACGTCACGATCCTTGAGCAACGCTCCGTACGTGACCGGATCGACCGGGGCCAACGTTTTGATGAACGACTCGCGAGTTTGTCCCATCGCAAGCCATTCGCGCCGAAATGCCTCGGCATCCGGGTGATCTTTCGCCCACAAATGCTCTGCCAACTGGCCTCCGCCGAGATAGTTCGCGACTTTGCGGAATCGGGGCTCACCGGCAGCCGACAGTGAGGACATGATCCCTCCGAGGCTGATGCCGGTCACGCCAAGCCGTTGCTGATCGACTTCAGGCCGCGACGACAACCACGCTGCCGCCCGCCGCACGTCGAGCACTGCTTGAGTCATCCCTTCCACCGTCTCTCGCGGATCGCGCGAGATCATACGCCGCGATGACTTCGCGCTTCGTCGTTCGCCGTAATACGGCATCTTCACAAACAACGCCGCAACGCGAACTCGTGCCAAAGCACTGGCCACAGTCTGCGAGAGCGGAAACTCGCCCCCCAGAATGTGCAACACGACAACCGCCGGGAACGGTCCTTTTCCTGCGGGCTGAAAGTACTCCGCGTGAACCGTGTTGTTTTCTTCGATCGCGGTTTCCACAGGCGAGGGAAACGTGATGACATGAACGCGCATCGCACCCGATTCGCGTAGCAATTCCGCGTAGGCATCAAATCGGTGTGACGTCAGACGAAACTGAGGCGGAACCGACTTCTCATTCTCCGCCGGTGTGAACTCGATCAAGCTTTGTTCCGGAACTTCAACAAACAGACGAGCCTCTTCAGACCGCGCGTGTTGAGTCGCAACAACAACGATAAGTAGCGCCGCGAGCAATCGGACAACGAACCGCCCGCCAGGTTGTGATTCTCGATGAACGTCGAACTTTGATTTGAGCATTGGGTGCCAAGAGTCGAGGCTTGAACCGAGTTAATCAACGCAGTCCGCGACCTAACCAAGATGCTCCGGCAACCGGTCGAGTCGGATCAGACAACTGCAATTCCTCAGAAGGTGCAGGGACGATGACCGGCGGAGTTTGACTGGTCAACCTCGGTCGAAACATCACCGCCAAAACCAGTGGCAGATACCACAGCACGTAAGTGCCACCTTGCTGCGGATACCACAACTGCGTCGCAACAATGATCGCCGTCGAATGCCCCAGTAAATGCTCCAGATTTTTTTCGCGCGGCAAGAACGTCAGCAACGTCAGCATGACGAAGAAGGCGACAATGACCGGGATGCGATAGACCGCGTCATAGTCACTCCAAAAACCAATGGTCTCGCTGTTGAGTTTCAGGCTACTCCAATCAATCGACCCGATTATCTGTTTTGTGAATGAATGCGAATCTGCAGATGTCAGCAGAAGGCTCGACATTAAAATTGCCCCCACGACGCTCAACGCGAGTGCGAAACGTCCTGCTCCGTGTCTGCCATAAAACACGGCCCACAATGGGAGCAGAAACACCGGGAATAGCAGCGTCCCGCAAGCAAGCCCCATCAAACAGCCAGCGACCAAGGGATTTCGGTAGGCCACAAACGCCCAAATGATCAAGGCTGCTGGCAGCACATGATTGACTTTGCTGACGTCGAATGCCGTGCAGGGCAACAGCAAATACAGCGTCGCCATCGCCAGTCCTGAGTTCACATCTCCAAACAAGCGTCGCCCCAAAAACCACAAGCCTGTGACGACAGCCAAGTGCGCCAGTACCGCCGTCGATCGAGCGGCAATCTGTTCGACGGCCCAAAAGTCGCCCGAATCTTGCGAGCGATTCGCCGCCACGAGTTCCGAAGTCTGCACGACAGGAGCCGCCAGCAATCGCGCGGTCGGACCAGCTTGAACTTCTTCTGTGTTCGATTGCGCGGGAGTTGTGTCTTGCCGCTTCAACATTTCATCGGCTCGACGCACGGTTTCAACGGCCGAGCGTGCTGGCGGTTCAGCAATGACCTTACTCATCAAAAACGTGAATGCAGCCACAGCCAGAAATGCCATGCCCGCGTAATTCAGGTTTTGTTCAAGCAGCGGACGACGTTTCCAAAAGCTGTCGCTGAACAGTCGGCCCAGCAACAGCCCGGTCAACACAAACAACCATCCATAACCGAGTGACGGCTCATGTTGAACCAACAACTGCCCCGGCGCAATCGCCAGCAACAATGCCAGATCCACGTTGCGCAGCGAGAACACTCGATTGAATCGAAAAAACACCGCCACGATCAACAACAGCGACAGGTAAAACCATGTCGCATTGTTGACGGCGTAACCACGAAGAATGACATCCATACCAAAATGGCTGGCAGAGTTCGGTCATCGACCGCTCTCAAAGCCAGACGTCTCCTCAGTTGAGTGGGCGTCGCGCGAGTTCTCCGAACCCGACGCACGTTTGAATTCCATTCAGCACGGTTTCCTCCCCGTGCTCCCACCGCTTGACGACCGCATCGGGCTAAAGACTCTTCCCACGCTAGACGCGCTAGCGAGGGGGGCTGCGGGCAATACCTGAAGGCGAATAGAATAAGCCGACAAATCCTGCGATCAAACACAAATCTGGGGACACGACGGATTTCGGCACATTGCCTTGCCGAGCTTCGGAAGCGTAGCCTTCATCAGAAATCAGACCGCAGACGCCATAATCCGTGTGATTCGCAGAACACGCAGCCGAGCTTTAACGGCTTTGAAAATAGGACGTTGCGGATAACTTACGGGACGTATTCACCATTCGGATCAAGCACATCCGGCAGGATCAGTTCGCGTTGAGCAGGCTCGGGCGGAACCGCATCGAGAACTGGCAGTCGAGGCCCGCCGACGTTCTGAGGCAATTGCGGCAACGGCTTAAGTCGCAAATCCTGCGGTGCTCGGCGTACCTCAACACCGACAACATCGTCTTTCGGTGGCGGCGGTAGCGGCAACGCTCGTTTCCCCTCGACGACAACTTCGCGAGGTGGCTCTGGGCGTTCGACCGTTTTCAGAAACGCATGAAGATGGGCACCTTGACCGCCGGCTAACTTCGAGGCACCTCGAAAAAACTCGTGCGCTCGTGAATCTTCATCGCAGTAAAGCATGACCCCCATCAGGAACAACCGATCGGCATCGCGAACATTCGCGTCTGCCCAATCAGCCACGCGTTGCAGGTACTCAGTCTTGTGAACCACATTCTCGACACCATAAACCGAATCCAACGACGCTGCGTTCTTCGGCCATGTTGGATCAACTTGCAGACCACGCTTCAACTTCATAACGGCGTGCGAGTGCCGTCCCATCGCGACGAGCGCGAATGCCTGCCGGAAGTAAACGTCCGCGCGATCTTCCGCTTCGCGTTGAGCTTCCAGGTAACGCAAATAGCCTTTCACAAACTGTCCTTCGCGCAACAGTCGATCTCCGTCCGCTTGAAACTGCCGACTTCGTTCTTTCCCTGCACGAGACGACGCGCTGACCGGACGGAATGTCGAAGCAACATCCACTTCCGGCGGAGTTCCTTCGTACCGTTCTGCATGAAGCTGCAAGATGCGCTGCATGTCTGGAGCATCATGAGGGGGTGGCGGAGGTAACACTCGCCGTGTCGAACGAACAACCACCGGCTGTGGACTTGTCACGATCACTGTCGGACTGATCGGGACGACGGTCGTTTGCCGGATCATCGTCGGGCCGAAGAACGGGCTCCACGACGAATAGCCGACACTTGAGTAACCGCCGTAATAGCCGCCCGACGTCGTCACATACACGCCGTCAACGACTGGTCCAACCGGGTATCCGTGCCAATGCGAGACACAATGCGGACGCACAAAATAGCCCGGTCCATAGACGCTGCCGTAAACCGTCACGTGATGCCGATGATCCGCTCGAACCGTCACTCCGATGCTTAAGACCAACATCGCCGCCAAGAACAATCCACGCACCTTGCAGTGACCACAATGAGACAAACGGAACATCGTCATTCTCCTCGAAGAGCATCGCTCGCCGCGACTGCTTGAAACACAGCCATCCGTCAGAAGCCGCCGATTATCACGGTTTTCGACGATCAAGGTCAAACCGTGTTTTGCGACGCGAAGTCCCACGAGTGCGGAACAGTGTTCGCGCGCGGGTTGGTTGTGTGTTATGGGTTGTTGGTGGAAATTGTCATGTGGTCCTCCAGACAAGGATGTCGAAGATGGCTCGGAACAATCCCAAGGTGTCGCCGGAAGTGGCGGTGGAGTTG
>JANNDA010000689.1:0-2086 GCA_031387195.1 Planctomyces sp.
CTCATTCGCAATGCCTGCAAGAAATACTCCGACCGCATCTTCATCGTCGGTACGCAACAACGAAGTGACAAAGATCGCTTCTTGCGAGCGGTCAATATGGTCAAGAAAGGTTTGCTCGGCGACATCCAGAAAATCACGGTCGGCATCGGCGGCGGTGATGTCGGCGGCCCGTTCGCGAAGAGTGAGCCACCGCAGGAACTCGATTGGAACGCTTGGCTCGGTCAAGCTCCCGTCGTCGATTTTATCGACAAACGCTGCCACTATCAGTTCCGTTGGTGGTACGAGTACTCCGGCGGCAAGTTCACCGACTGGGGCGCGCACCACGTCGATATCGCGACGTGGGCGATCGGCCAAGAAAAAGCGGGCATGGGACCGATCGAGATCGACGGCACCGACTCGAAACATCCGGTCGAGTACAAGGACGGCTACACGACAGTGACTGACTGCTACAACACGTCGCACGACTTCGCCGTGAAGTGCAAGTTCGCCAGCGGCATCGAGATGAACGTCACCAGCCGCGGCGACAACGGAATTCTCTTCGAGGGAACCAAGGGCCGCATCTTTGTCAGCCGAGGCAAGATCACCGGTCAGCCGATCGAAGAGAAATGGGACGAAGGCAAATTCACCGACGAAGACGTTCTTGAACTCTACAAAGGCAAGCCGTTTGAAGGTCACAAGAACAACTTCTATCGCTGTATCAAAGAAGGTGGCCAGCCGGTGTCCGACGTCTTCAGCCACGTGCAGATGATGAATACGTGCCATCTCGCCGCCATCGCCGCGCGTTTGGGGCGAGTCATCAAGTGGGATCCGCAAGCCGAGAAATTCGTCGGCGATGATCAAGCTGCGAAGTTCTTCGCACGCGAACAGCGCCAGGGCTTTGAGATTCCTCGCGTGTAGTCTTTACGTTGCGATCACACTGAAAAACTCAACGCCACTGGAGAGTCATGACTCTCCAGTGGCGTTTTTTGTTGCATGAATAAAGCCAACCCGCCGGAGCGGACCAAACAACTCGGTCTTAAAACGGTTCGACCGAACTGAAATTCTGAGGTTCGGCCACCGGCTCCAACTTCGACGCCGGAGACTTCGGAACACCTGCGGCCTCCAACATCCGCAGCGCCTTTTGAGCGGCAGGGCTTTGAGGGAACTCCTCAATCATCGTCTTGAGAATTTGCTGAGCACTGAGCAACTTCTGAGCGGCATGGAGATCGGAAATCTGTTTCTCGATCACCGAGATGTCGTTGGTCAGAGTCTGCTCATTGATGAGTTCTGCTTTGGCTTTGATGAGTTCGCTGAGCTTTTCACGCAGCGTCGTCAGCTTGGCTTTCTGCTCGTCAGAAATGTTTTGTTCGACCAGTGAATCAATCCCGTCGTTCGGCAGCTTCGCGGCATCGCGTTTTGGGACAGTTCGCTGAGGTGCGTCGAACGAATCCGTTGGTGCATCAAAAGTGAGGCCATCGAAATCGCTCGTGCGTTGAGCCCGCTTGGCTCCACCACTTTTGGGTGAGTTGTCAGCAAATGTCAGTGGCTCAGTAAAGGCGTCATCGAAATTCAGCCCAACTGCCGGTTTTGCGAGCGGCTGATTTGTGACCGCTGGTTCCAACGCATTTCCGTCGAAACTCGTTGCGGAGACACCAGCCGTATCGGATTTGAAGTCTACGAACTGGGTTTCCTGGTCAGCCTTCGTACAAAGAGCTTCGCCAACATCAACGAACTTCGGCGCGTGCGGTCGGCTCCACAAGTTCTTCGAGGTCACCGTCCCAACGAGCAACACCGCAGGAATTGTCGCCACGCCCAGCACGTAAACACCGAGTGATCGCAACCACTTTTTCATCTCTCGCCTCCTTGAGAAATTGGTGAGCGTCGGCAGTTTCAGACGCCGGAATTTGAGGGAGTCTGTGCCGGTGATTCCGAAGGGTCAAGCTCAGTCCCAGCGGTCGATAACGCTCGAGTGCGGAACAGTGTTCGCGCGCGGGTTGGTTGTGTGTTATGGGTTGTTGGTGGAAATTGTCATGTGGTCCTCCAGACAAGGATGTCGAAGATGGCTCGGAACAATCCCAAGGTGTCGCCGGAAGTGGCGGTGGAGTTG
>JANNDA010000716.1:0-4757 GCA_031387195.1 Planctomyces sp.
CTCACAGGACAATTAGCACGACGCGCAAGCGAGTGGTGCTCTGAACCACTCGCTTGCGCGTCGTGCTGGCATGGACCGACGAGAAGGCGTTCCATCAAGCTGACGTGAAAGCCCGCTTGCCGAGCTTCTGGCGATCGAACCGTTGGCGGTAATTGACAGTGATCGCCCGCGAGGACCAGCCGTCGGCTACGCAGCAACGGAATCCAGCAAGGTGGCTCGGTCGCTTGAGCCGCTTCGTCGATCACAGCCAGATCGAATTCACGGTCGCTCAGCAGTTCATTGTCGAGCCCCGTCAGTGTCGCACAGACAATCGTGGCGGAATCGAGCAGATGTTCGACGAGCCGCGATTCCATTTGCCGCGCGTCGTAAAGCAATTGCTTCGCCTCCTCGCGCAGGTCACGTCGCAAGCCCGGCGGCGGTGCCGTTCGCGAGTACTTGCTCGCCTGACGCCGCAGCGCCCACGCTTGCTTCGTCCATTCGCGAGCGAGTTTCAAATCTGGATGCGATTCGACCTGCACATCGAGCGTGTGCTCACGCAGTTCGGGAAGGACTCGCGCCGGATGCCCGATGCGAAGCGCTCGCTCGCCTCCCGCCAGCAATCGTTCGAGCATGTTATCGACGGCCAGATTACTCGGAGCACAAGCCAGCACCCGCTCGCCGCGAAGCACCGCTTGCCGAATCAGCTCCACGATCGTCGTTGTCTTTCCCGTTCCTGGTGGCCCGTGAATGATCGCGAAATCTTCGGCAGCCAACGCGTGACTCACCGCTTCGATCTGTGAGTCATCCAGTGGCGACAGTGGCTGCCATGTACGAGCCGTTTTGAATTCCGGAGGCTCCTCGCCCAACAATTTTCGTTTGAGCACCGCCAAACGACCGCTGCTGGCCGAGTCCGCTCGACGCAACGCCTCGCGTTGTCGCTGCCGAGAGACTTCGTCCAATGACAAGTCCAAACGAAAAGTCGGGCGATCCGTTACCGGATCCGGCGATTGCCCCAGTGCGACGGTGATCGTCTCGCGATTGCGATCGGTGACCACACCACGACAAGCGACATTGTCCGTGACATCCTCTTCGGACATGACGATCGGAGTGCCGTTGTTCAATCGCGTCCACGGCAACTCCGCCTGCCGATCGCGTTTGCCCAGTGTGACAACGACTCGGCCGCCGAAACCGCTGATCTCCTCTCGAATCACGAGGCCAACCAAACTTCCGCCACTCGCCTCTGCGGCCGGTCCCGCCTTCCTTCGCGACAGTCGCGCGATCTCTTCCGCTTCGGCCGCAGCTTCGTGATTGAGGGCCTTCAGTAATCGAGAAAAATGGCTTTCAGCCATGCTGGTCTCCGGGAGCAGTTTGAAATTCTTTCGTCGTGTAGGCGGCTCGCCTGCATCGTTTCTCGGAGAGGCTGTGATCTTTTGCCGTGGAGCACGTTTCCAACGTGCTCATTTCCTTTGAATTGAGGCACGTTGAAAACGTGCCCCACTAAAAAATCACAGCCTCGGATTGAAAACAGGCGAGCCGCCTGTTCTACGAACCAACCACGACCGCTTCCAGTGGCAGTTCTTGCCGAAACAAGCACCGGCACGCGGGGTGTACGCCCTTGGGCCTGCGTCAAAATCATTAACTTCAGAAAATACACCCAAGCTTGCCTAATCGGACGCTGCGGAATGACCGATACATTTTCCACATGCCATCATTGGGCTCGTTGTCGGCGCATCCTCGGATTGCGCAAGTGCTGGTTGAGTTTGGGCCGAAACCAGCACAACAGCGATCTTGATGACGGCTGCGAGGCGTGAATCCAAGGAGTTGCGACGGTCGTCGCACGAGGAGTACGTCGGATGTTAGGGATCACGGTGATGCAAGTTGGAAAACATTGGCTGCAACGGCTGTGTTCGACACGGCTATTGAGCCTCTTGGCAGGTTTCGCACTGACAGCGACAACCTGTTTTGGTCAGGGCTATCAGCCGGCCACGAATTTGCCTCCCGCATATTCCGGCGTCCCCGCGATGCAAGCGGGCTACCCGGCTGACTCGATGGTGGTGCCTAACGGCTACCCCAACGCCATCGAGTACACCGCGTACGCCACCAAGAAAAAACCGAACAAGCCTCTGCCGTACTCGATTGTCAGCATGCCGCAGGCTGAGGAAGAGCTGGAAGTCATTCATCATCGCAGCCAGCTAGTCGTCACGCGGAATCGGATCACTCGCTGGGCGATCTCGGACCCGTCCGTCATGGACATTTTGCAGTACAGCCCAAATGAAATCTCGATCATCGGACTGGCGTTGGGGACAACGCATCTCACCCTGTGGTTTGAAGGTGAAAAAGACCCGCTGATTTACCGTGCGGAAGTCATCCGCGATCCGAACTTAGATGACCGTCGGAAGGAAGATTACGCCAAGCTTGAACGTGAGTTAAAGGCGTTGTTTCCGAACAGCCAAGTCTTTCTGGTGCCGCTCACTTGGCGACTGATCGTGAAGGGTCAAGCTCGCGATCAGGAAGAGGCCGCGCAGATTCTGCAAGTCGTGCGTGCCGAATGGGTCGCTCGCAACTTTGGCGGACTCAACGGTAACGGCAATGACTACGGCAATGGCTATGGAGGTGGCGGGAACGGTGGCGGATACGGAGGAGGGTATGGAGGCGGCAATGCTGATTGGAACGCAGGCGGAAACGGGAACAATCAGAACAACAACAATCAAATGATCATCAACATGCTGGAGATTCCTGGCGAGCAGCAGGTGATGATTCACGTGCGGATCGCGCAGTTGGATCGATCCCAGTTGCGTCGGTTCGGCATCGACTTGAACTATCTCATCAACGGCGGCAGGCATGTGGTCGGGGCCACAATCGGTGGTGCGGCATCGACCTTGAGCGGCATTTTTGAGAACGGTGAAGTCTCGGTACTAGTCGATTGGCTGGCGTCGAATCGCACGGCCAAAGTTCTGGCCGAGCCGACCATTACGGTACTCAGCGGCCATGCGGCCAGCTTCTTGTCTGGCGGTGAATTCGCGGTCCCCACCATTGTGGGAATCGGCGGAGCTGCCGGTACGACAACCACGTTCCGAGGTTTCGGGACGTCGCTGATCGTCACGCCGACGATCATCGACAAAGACCTGATCCGGATGCGTATCGTGCCGGAATTCAGCGCGATCAATTCCAGCAATACCTCCGGCGGCGTGCCGGGGCTCAATACCCGGCGAGCCAGCACGACGGTCCAACTTCGAGAGGGTCAAACGATTGCCCTGGCCGGTTTGTTCTCGCATCAAAGTGCGACCGAAGTGACGCGCATCCCATTCTTGGGAGAGCTGCCGTACATCGGACCGAGGCTGTTCAACGCCAAAGAAGCGACGATGGGGGAAACCGAGTTGTTGTTCCTCGTGACGCCGGAGATTGTCCGGCCGATGGAACAAGACGAAGTTCCGCCATTGCCCGGCTTCTATGTCACGCATCCGAATGATGTGGAACTCTACAAGTACGCGATGACTGAAGGAGCACCGGACCAAGGGGTCTATCAGTTGGCTCCGTATGGTTGGGGTCCGGGCATGGGGACCGAGATCGGCTATCGTCCATACAATCCCGAGCTCCAAGGACCATTCTCGCCGGGACCGTCCAACGGCATCATTGGCGGCAGTTTGCAAACCGGTGCTGGGGGTGGCTTCGGGATGCCGGGGGTCGGCTACCCAGGCTCAGGCTACCAAGGTTCAGGATATCCCGGTGGCGGAATGCAAAACGGTGGAATGCCAGGCGGCGGTTATTCAGCTCCGATGGGCTCTGGCCCGATGCCGACTCCGGCTGGCACACCGGGACCGATACCCGATCCGTCGGTGCGTTACTCACCCAACAACAGCCGCAGCGCGTTGCTTGGCCGAACGTCGGCTGAAGAGATTGCGAATCAGCAGAAGATGAGTTGGAACCCATTCCGCAGCGGTACCGTTCAACCAGCCGGACACAATTCGCAGCGATCCAATGGCGGCGTTCAACCTGCGGACTATCAGGCACCTCGAAACAACAACGGCGGCCGATATCGTTAGGAACTTGTCCAAGAACAAATTTCGTAGGACGGGCACTCTTGCCCGTCACCTGTCTGGTGACGGGCAGGAGTGCCCGTCCTACAAAAACACTGACGGCAATTTTTGCCTGACAAATCGCCGGCATGGGCCAATCAGCCGATAACCAATCAGACGCCTTCCGGAGTGAAGGCACGGTGAGTGAATTCACGGAGGAGGGGCACATGACCATTCGCACTAGCTCAATCAAGTCGCGGCTGAGCTTGCTACTCATCGTCGCAATCGCCGCTGTGGGCTGTATTCCCAGCTTCGGTTCGAGACGCTCGTTCGCAATTCCCAATACTTATCCGCTGGGAAGCACTGTTCGCGATCATTACCACCAGATGGAAATGAACGGCGAGGCGGTCGACTTCGTCATGAACCGAGTTGACTTCCGCTACAACTCAGCGGAACTAACGCCTGACGGCAAAGACCACGTCATGGATATCGCGGCCCGCATGAGAGGCACGCCGTATCCCGTGTTGGTGGAACGCTCAGAAAACAACTGCGATCCCGAACTCGATCAGTTACGCCGCAACATTGTTGTGCAGATCCTGTCCGACTTTGGCAACCCGGACGCCTTCTCGCGAGTCATCGTGTCTCCGTCGTATGACAAGGGGATGAATTCCGCCGAGGGAGAGAACGAGTACTATCGCTTCACCGGAACTCGTGGTGGAAACAGCGGAAATACCCAAGGCGGCGGCGGTGGTGGCGGTGGTG